>NZ_WWKH01000493.1:0-15042 GCF_009865595.1 Streptomyces sp. SID1328
CGATCCCCTGTAGCTCAATTGGCAGAGCAGCCGGCTGTTAACCGGCAGGTTACTGGTTCGAGTCCAGTCGGGGGAGCGCGTTGTACGACGGCATGGAACGAGGACCCTGCGGGGTCCTTTTTCATGTCTGGTCTCATGTCCGGGCGACTATGGGAGAGCCCGGGCGGGCCCGGCGGAGTCGTTCCAGGTCAGGGAAGCAGCGCGGAAGCCGACCATCCGAAGCAGGAGATCGTATGAGCGGCTATGCTGCGGCAGACGGCGCGCACAGTTGTACGCGACACGCCGCGAGGGGCGGTAGCTCAGCCGGTTAGAGCAGCGGACTCATAATCCGTCGGCCGTGGGTTCGAGTCCCACCCGCCCCACCCGCACCCGCACCCCGGGTACGTCTAGTCGACGTACGCCGGGGAGACCGCGGCAGTTGCCACGCGGTGGGCCTTGCCCGTGCCGTCCGCCGGGACCGTGTAGAGGTCGGCGCCGTAGTCGCCGGGCAGGGCGTAGACCAGGGTGTGGTTGTCGCGCCAGACCAACTGGTCGTCCACGCTGCGGGGTTCGGCGAGGGCGGTTTCGTGGCCGGTGCCCAGGTTCAGGACGTACAGGTGCCAGGGGGCGTCCCTAGGGGCGCCCTTGACGCGCTTCTTGTAGGCGACGCGGGTGCCGTCCGGGGAGAGGGACGGGCACTCGACGTTCGAGTGCAGCGTGGTGAGCGTGCGGGTGCGCAGGTCGCCGCGGACCAGGTAGGTGCTGCCGTGCGTGGCCTTGGTGGCGTAGAAGGTGCGGTCGTCGGCCGCGAAGGTGACGCCCCAGAAGTTCACGTCAGCCGCCCGGTAGGGCCGGCCGTCCTTGACGGTCCGGTACGCCTCCAGGGTGGGGGTCAGCCTGCCCGTGCGGGTGTCGACGATCGCCGCCCGGGTGGAGAAGGCGGTCCCGGCGTACGAGTCACCGCCGACGAACGCCGTCCAGGCGGCGAACCGGCCGCTGGGGGAGACCCGGGCGCGCGAGGGGATGCCGGGCACGTCGTAGCGGGCCCGTTCCTTCAGCCGGGTGTCCAGGATCACCGCGCGGTAAGTGTCCTGGACCGGCCCGTGCACGGCTCGCAGGCACACTCCGGTGCCCGAAGCGGCGTAGAAGCGGAGGCATTTGACGCCGGACGCGGTGCGCGGGCCGGACGGGTCGTCCGCCGGGGCCGACACCAGCTCGTCGCGGTGCGGACCCCACGCCATGTTCCGGAACACCACGCGGGGGCCGCCACCGGCCAGCGCGAACCGTCCGGCGGCGATCCGCGGCCCACCCGGACGGGCCTGCTCGCGCCGGTCGGCCCGCGCCGACGCGTGCAGCACGGAAGCCGCCGCGACAGCTACCAGGACGAGGAGCGCCGATACCAGGATCAGGACGCGGGAACGCAGGGTCATGCGGGCCTTTCCGGGGTGGTGGGGCGCAGCGCGAGCGCGATCAGGCCGCACAGCGCCAGGGCGACGGCCGACCCGGTGAGCGCCGCGCGGTCCCCCCACGCCGTCCAGGCCGCGCCGAAGGACAGTGAGCAGGTGAAGCGGGCCAGTGCCTGGCCCGTCTGGACCAGGGCGAGGCCGGACGAGCGCAGCTCCGGTGGCACGCTGTCGGCGGCCGCCGCCATCAGTACCCCGTCGGTCGCCGCGTAGAAGGCGCCGTGCAGGAGCAGGACGGCGTACGGCAGGGCGGAGCCGTGCCAGGAGGAGAGCAGCAGGCCGTACGCCAGGAGGAGGGCGAGGTGGCCGCCGAGGAACATCCGCCAGCGGCCCACCCGGTCGGCGATCCGGCCCAGCGGGACCGCGAGCAGCAGGAACGCCGCCGCCGTGCCGAGCGGCAGCAGTGCGAACCAGCGGTCCGGCACGCCGAGCCGCCGTTGCAGCAGCAGGTAGACGAACGAGTCGCTGACCGTGGCGAGTCCGAGCAGGAGGGCGCAGACGGTGATGCGCCGCAGGTCCCGTCGGCGCAGGAGAGCGAAGGCGGCGCGCAGGGTCGCACGGGTGGCGCTCCGGTCGGGGGGAGCGGCCGCGCCCCCCGGTACGAAGAGCACCAGTACCAGGACACCCACCACCGCCACGCAGAAGCTCACGGTGAAGACCGCGTCGTAGCCGTCGACCGTGGCCCGCAGGACGAGGAAGGCGGCCAGCGGGCCGAGCAGCGCGCCCGCCGTGTCCATCGCCCGGTGCACACCGAAGGCGCGGCCGCGGGTCTCGGGGGTGCTGGACAGGGAGATCAGCGCGTCGCGCGGGGCGGTGCGCAGACCCTTGCCGGTGCGGTCCACGGCCAGCACCAGGCCGATCGGGGTGATCGTCTGGGCCACGAGCAGCAGGGGCTTGCAGGCCGCCGACAGGGCGTACCCGGCGCCCGCCACCCACTTGTGGCGCCCGCCGCCCCGGTCGGCGAGGTGGCCGCCGGCCAGCCGGACCAGCGCCGAGACGCCGTTGTAGACGCCGTCGAGCAGCCCGAAGCCCAGCGGGGACAGGCCGAGGCCCGCCACCAGGTACAGGGGCAGCACGGCGGTGACCATCTCCGAGGAGACGTCGGTGATCAGGCTGACCGTGCCGAGCGCCAGCACGGTGGGCGCGACCGCGGTGCGGCGCCGCCCGGCCGGGGACCGGACGGCGTCCGCCGCGGACGCCGTCGCGCGGCTGTCCGCTACGTACATGTCACGGAGCCCAGATGCCGGTGATGTCCTTGGCGGAGGCGGCGTTGCCGGCGTGCGGCAGGCCGTGCATGTCCTCCAGCGTGCGCAGCAGGTCGTAGTGGTTGTACGTGGTCGACGAGGTCGAGCCCGCCGTCACGCCCTGCCCGTACAGCACGGTCGGGATGCGGTTGCCGCTGAGCCGATTGTCCTCGTCGAAGGTGACGACGAGGAGGCTGTTGTGGGTCTTCGCCCACGTCGCGTACGCCCCCAGCTTGTTCTTCAGCCAGGTGTCACCCGTGGAGACCGAGCAGTCGTGCATGTCGCTGCACAGGTCGGGGACGACGAACGAGACCTGGGGGAGTGTCGAGTAGTCCGCCGGGAACTGCGCGAACGTCTTGGCGCTGGACGTCGGTACGTTGCTGAAGCCGAACCACGGGTTGTGCTTGCGGGCGTAGTCGCCGCTGCCGCACGTGGTCGAACCCTGGCTGGGCAGCGTCTCGTTGTAGCTGGCCCACGACTTGCCCGCGCCGATCAGCTCCGAGGCGAGGTTGGGCGCGGAGGAGAAGCCGGGGGTGTAGCAACTGTCGTCGGTGATGCCCTGGGTGGAACCGGAGAACAGGGCGAAGTAGTTGGGCTGGCTGGGGTGGGTCTCGGCGTAGGAGGCGGTGAGGTTCGCGCCGCCGGTGCGCAGCGAGTTGATGTACGGCGCGCTGGACGAGCCGATCACCTGGCTGTAGGCGTGGTTCTCGAAGACCACGACGACCGTGTGGTCCGGGGTCGGGACGGCGGCCGCGGCCCGGGCGGGCGAGGACCCGCCGAGCCCCGACCACAGCCCGGCCGCGGCGGCGACGACAGCGAGAGCGGACGCCACGGCGGCGCGGCGGCGACGGTGGACGTTTCTGCCGGACACTTCTGACCTCCGGTGAGGGAGCGGGGGTGGGGACGGTGCGTTATGAGCATGTACGCGCCAACCCAGCCTTGCCCCACGGCATCCGTCCCGCCAGATGAAATCCGGATGAACGCCAACTCCCCCTCGTCCCCGGCCCGGTCCGGTCGGGCCGTGTCGCCGTCCGCCCGGACGGGCATACTCCTCGCACCGATTCCGGTGCGCGCCCGGTGGGGCGCTTCGTGTGGGGGCCGAGTCCGACCGGGGGGAACTGGACAGTGCGCGCGACCGCGGAGTTATCGGGTACCGGCCTCACGGCGAGCATCGACCGTGCGCTCGGCTGTCTGCGTCACAACTTCCGGACGGTGCCGGGAGCGGCGGGCTGGTACCACTACCTGGACGATCCGAGCCCCGGCGTCACCGCGTCGGCCGTGGGGCTGTTCTGCTTCAGCGTGGCCGGTGTCCGCTTCGAGCGGACCCCGGACGTGGTGGCCTACCTGCTGAGTCAGCAGCGTGCCTCGGACGACAGCACCAATGGGGGCTGGTCGGTCCGCACGACGAACGGCTTCCCGATCGCGGAGGCCACGTCGTGGGTGGTGCGCGCGCTCAGCAGGCCGGGCACCGGGGTGCTGGGCGGCGAGGCGCTGGCGCGCGGGGCGGAATGGCTCCGGGCCAACCAGAACGTCGACTTCGGCTGGGGCTCGTATCTCGGGCAGCCCTCCCGCGTCTTCCACACCGCGCTGAACATGCTGGCGCTCCAGGAGAGCGGCGCGGGGGCGGACTCGCTGGCCGGGGCGCAGCGCTGGCTCATCGACGGGCAGAACGCCCGAACCCCCGCCTGGGGTCCCACCCCCGGCGCGGAGCCCACGATGCTGCACACCAGCATCGCCCTGCTGGCCCTGTCCCGGACCCCCGGAGCGCTCAGCGCCAACACCATGCGCCAGACCGCGGAGTGGCTGCTGGAGCGGATCGAGCCGGGCATCCACGTCGAGCGCAGCACAACGGTGGAGGAGTACGACGTCCCCTACGCGGACGGCGACATCCAGGCCGTCTTCCAGAACTCCCTGCCCCATTTCGCCGGACCGCTGGCCCTCTCCGCGATCCTCTCGACCGGGGTGGTCGACCCCTTGCAGCAGAAGGTGTTCGACTCGGTCAACGCGATCATGGACACCCAGCTCGAAGGAGGCCACTGGGAACTGCCGCGCAGCCCCATGAGACCGTCGGTGTGGGCGCTGTGGCCCTTCGTCTCGGCTCTGTCCTCGGCACGCTCGGCCATTCTTTCCACGCCCCGAGCCAAAGCGGCCCTGCTCTTCCCCGGCTGTGCCATCGTCCAGAGCGAGGACGTGGCCCAGGACCTGACGAGACGGCTGCTGATCCAGAACGCGTTGTTCGACTGGATCAGAAGCCGCAGGGTCGTGCTCGCCCTCTGGCTCGTCGCGGCCGTGACGACCGGCGTCCCCGTGACCCTGCTCCTCGCGGGCAGGTTCTCGGTGAAGGACTTTCTCACCGCCCTGATTTTCCCGGTGCTGCTCATGGTCTTCCAGGTCATCTGGGAGCGGCGGGCCGCGCGTGCGGGAGCGGGCGGGTGAGTGCCGGCACGCGCCGCGGGTCACGGGCGGGACTTGCCCTCCAAACGGCCGGGGAGCGCGCAGCCTGTGAGATGTGCGACGAGGTCAGCGCGTTCGGGGCGCACGCCACCGGAAGCTTCGTTCCGGAGCGGGCGCCGCGGGGCGGCCTGCGCGTGCGGCGCCGGGGCTTCTCGCGCCTGATCCGGCGTACCGGCGCGGTCGACGTGCTGGCCGGGCTCGGCGCACTGCTGCCGGGATACGCGCTGATCGTGCCGCACCGGCACACCGCTAGCCTCGGCGAACTGCCGGTCGGGGAACTGGCAGAGGCGCTCTCCGTCGCGTGGCAGTACGCCGCCCTGATCGAGAAGGAACTCGGCCACGCCACCGTCCTGGTGGAGCACGGCTCCTCCGGTGCGACCGACAGCGGAGGCGGGTCCTGCATCGTACATTCGCACCTCCATATATTTCCGCTCCTCAACGCTGCGCATTCTGCCCGCTTCGTGGCGCCGGGAAGTCGGAAAAGCTCCGAGTTCGCCGATGTCGTTGACACCGCGCGGCGCGGGGAAAACTATTATTTCTGCACATGGAAACGTGACGAGGTGTACCTGTTGGCCGATCCTGATCTCCCCTCGCAGTTCGCGCGCCGCGTCTGGTCGGAAACGCTGGAGCTGCCCCACCTGTGGGACTGGGCGGCCTTCCCCTTTCTCGATCACTGCGCCGACACGGCACGGCGGCTGGGCGGCTCGGCGGATTCCCCCGAGGAGCAGCAGATGCGCGAGACTCTCTTCGCCTACGGGGCGGCGGCCGCCGGTTACGCGGAGCGGACCCGGCGCTTCGCCGCCGGGTCGTCGATGCCGCAGGACATCGTCGCGTTCGCCCGCTCGCACGAGGGGCCCCTGCTCGACGCGGGCTCGGGGGCCGGACGCGACGCGGCTGCCTTCGCGGACGCGGGCAAGGACGTGATCGCCCTGGACGCCTGCCTGCCCCTGCTCGACCTGGCACCGGCCCGCCCCGGGGTCCGCAAGGTGAGCGGTGATGTGCGAGCCCTGCCGCTGGCCGGTGAGTCGATGGGCAGCGTCTGGTGCTCGGCGGTGCTTCTCCATCTGCCGCCGGCGCAATTACTCAGGGCGCTGGCCGAATTCCATCGCGTACTCCGCCCCGGAGGTGTCGCGCACATCTCGGTCAAGGAAGGCGAGGGGCACGCCTCTTTGCCCATAGGGGCGGACAGTGTATTTCTCCGGCATTTCTTCTATTACCGTATCGACGATCTGGTCACGCTCGCCCGGCGGGCGCGGTTCGAGGTCGTGCGGTCCTGGGTCGAGGAGGAGCAGGATTCCTCCGAGGACATGCAGCGCTGGGTAAAATTCTGGCTGAGGAAGACGGGGTGATTCCGTCCCCCGCTCCGGCCGGCCGCGCGCCGTTGCTGCCCCATCTGCACCTCCACCTCGAACCCGAGGAGCGCAAAAGGCGCGAACTCGGCATGCCGGGGCGGAACTTCGGCGACCGTCACCAGTTCTTCGAGGCGCACCGGGTGGACCGGGCGGACGCCGTCCCGGTCACGGTCCGGGACCTTCGGCGCTTCCTCGCCGACGTCCACACCGAGCAGCGTGAACAGGGCGTCGCTCACGCCGAGTTGCGTCTCTCACCGCGCCGCTTCCTGCGGGACGGCATGACCTGGCAGGAGTTCACCGACACCGTCCAGGGCTGCCTGGCCCCCCTGCGCGACCCGGTAATGCGGGCCGTCCTGCTCGTCAACCGGAACAGCCCCGCACCGTTTCTCGCCATGGTCACCGAGCGGATCGCCGAACTGCCACCGGTGTTCACAGGCGTGGACCTCGCGGGCGACGAGATCCAGCACACCGACGTGCGGCCCGCCGTGCCCCTCTTCCGCGCCGCGGCCGACTCCGGGCTCGGACGGACCGTCCACGCAGGGGAGTTCGGTCCCGAGGAGCACATCTGGCGGGCGCTCGACGTACTGGGTGCCCAGCGCATCGGCCACGGGGTGTCGGCAGCCGCCGGCTCCGCCCTGCTGCGGCGGATGGCGCGGGACGGAATCCTGCTGGAGGTCTCCCTGACCTCCAATGTGGCCCTGGGGGCAGTCCCGGGACCGGCCGCTCACCCGCTGCCCGCCTTCCTGGAGGCGGGAGTTCCCGTCGCGTTCAACTCCGATGTACCGCTGCACACCGGGCGAACCCTGGTGGATGAACTCCGGCTCGCCTCGGATGCGTTGGGGGCTGCTCCCGAGGTGATCCGGGATCTCCAGTCGCGGGCAGCCCGGCACTGCTTCACCCGTCACCCTCCCGCACGTTCCGGCTCAGCATCGTCGCCCCCAGCAGGGTCAGCGTGTGGATGACGGAGTTTCCGTGGCGGTGGCTGGTGATGAGGCCGGCGTCTCTCAGGGCGGTGGTGTGGTGGGTGGCGGTGGCGGGGGTGACGCCGGCGCGGTGGGCGGCTTCGGTGGTGGTGGCGCCGGCGGCGGTCGCGCGGAGGACAGTTGCTCTCGCCCGGCCCAGGAGGATCTCCAGGGAGGGTGAGCCTGCCGTCGGGCGGGGCGGCTCGTGGTGGAGGGAGTAGGCGAGGACCGGGGGGAGGGCGGGGTCGGCCAGGGAGACCGGGCCCTTCCAGCAGAAGTAGGAGGGGATCAGCAGCAGGCCCCGGCCCTGGAGGCGGATGTCGTGCTCCGTCGGGTACGTGCCGATCTCCAGCCGGGGGTGCTGCCAGCGCACCGCCGGGCCGAGGCCGCCCAGGAGGCCCTCGGTGCCGCCGTCGAGCGAGTGCCGGGCCAGCCGGACGCGCTCGGTGTGCACGCCCTCGTGCATCCACTCCTCGTGCGGCTCGATCACCGCGCGGTGGTAGGCCCGCAGGACGCTCACCAGCTCGGTGCGCGGCTCCTTCTCAGGCAGCCGGGCGAGGTGCGGGGGTACGCGTCTTATCCGCGCCAGCGCCGCCAGTTCCGCCGTCACCCGGGCCGGGGGTGTCGACAGGATCGCCTTCAGCCCCGCCTCCAGGCCGGCGGTGCCCTCCAGCGGGGTGAGGAAGTCCGGCCAGTACGACGCGCGTGGATACAGCGGGAGCAGGAACTGCCGTACCGCGCTCTCCAGTCCCGCCTCCCGTAACCGCTCGCGGGCCGTGCGGTACCAGTGCGCGTAGGCCCAGCGGCCGGCCGGTGTCTGGAAACGGTGGAGGCTCGCGGCGATCTCCCACAGGGCGTGCGGAGCGGGGGCGACCCGTGTCCTGGCCAGATCCTCCGCCGAGAAATGGAAGCGAAGCAAGCTCAACACCCTTTCCACCGGCGTTATTTGACGCTGTTCGAATGAGCATGACAGCCGAAAGCGCACACCGGAGCATGAACTCGCTCCGCCGCACCGATCTCCGAGGCACCACCCGTACCTTCCGCACACCGAAGGAACCCGATGGCGAAGATCCTCACCCACCCGGCCGCAGCGGCGGCCCTGCTCGCGGCCCTCGCCGTCTCGGCGCCCGCCACCGCGTCGGCCGCCCCCGCCAGCGCCTCTTCGGCGGCCACCAGTTGCTACGGCGGTGCCGTCACCGTCAGCTACGGCGACGCCGTCGAGTTCGGCCCCTACACCACGACGTCCCGCTGCACCGACATCAACCTCCGCATGGTCGGCGGTGACGCCGAGTTCGTCTGGGCCTGCGTGAAGTTCACCCGCGTCGGCGAGTGCAACTACTGGACCAAGGTCGGCCGGAGCTGGAAGACCATCGCGACCGACGTCAAGGACGGCAGCAAGTTCACCGTGCCCCTCGGCGTCGACCTCGAAGGCTCCTCCGCGCACGTCCAGATCGCCTTCTGACACCCGTAAGGGCCCCCGGACAAGGGCCCCTCAAGTGATCGGACCCACCATGACCCGCACCCGGAGAACCGCGGCCGTCCTCGCCGCCACCACCGCGCTGCTCGCCGCCGGCGCCACCGCCCCGGCCGTCGCCCAGCCCGAGAAGGCCGCCGCCGCCACCTCCTGCTACGGCGGCGCCAAGTCCCTCACCTACCACTACTCCACCGCCGCGGTCGAGTACGGCACCTACACGACCACCTCGCGCTGCTCCGACATCAACATCAAGCTCAGCAGCTCGGCCACCGGCTTCCTGGACGCCTGCGTCGTCTTCGTGGACCACACCACGCTGTGCAACCACGACAACACCTACTCCACGTTCGTCCCCCAGTGGGCGACCGTCGCCACCGACGTCAAGGACGGCACCCGCTTCAAGCTCCGCGTGCACGCCTACGACACCGACGCCCAGAACGTCCCGTTCCAGCTCGCCTTCTGACCGCGGACGCCTTCCGGCCGCAGACGCATCTGACCGCAGACCCCAGGGAGTTCACCATGACCTTCTCTCCGAACCGCCGCACCGTCCTGCGCGGCACCCTCGCCGCCACCGCGGGCGTCTTCGCCGGACCCGTCCTGCTCTCGGGCAGCGCGCAGGCGTACAACTGGACGCGGACCATGAACCAGGGCGCCACCGGCGCCGACGTGACCGAGCTGCAGATCCGGGTGGCCGGCTGGGCTGCGGACTCCGCCTCGCAGTCGCGGGTGAGCATCGACGGCGACTTCGGTCCCGGCACGGCCGCCGCGGTGCGCCGCTTCCAGGCCGCGTACGGACTCTCGGCCGACGGCAGCGCCGGGCCCGCCACCCAGGCGCAGCTCAACGCCCTCGAGCAGTCGGACGGTTCAACCGCGCACTTCAACTGGAGTGAGTTCTACGACCGTTCGAGCGGCAACTTCAACGGTGGCAAGGTGAGCGCGGCCGCCGTCAAGGAGAACGCCCGCCGGGCCATGTACAAGCTGGAGGCGCTGCGCAAGAAGCTCGGCAACGTGCCGATCACCGTCAACTCCGGCTTCCGCAGCATCGCGCACAACGCCGAGATCGGCGGCGCCAGCGACAGCATGCACCTCTACGGCACCGCGGCCGACCTCGACGTGCCCGGCGTCGCCAACCGCACCGTCTACCAGAAGGCCGAGACCTGCGGCTTCTCCGGTCTGGAGCGGTACGACGTCGACCACCAGCACGTCGACAGCCGCGCCGACCTCGGCCGCTCCTGGTGGTGGGAGAGCGGCACCATCTGACCCGCCGCAGCCCTGGGGCCGGGGACCGCACGAGGTCCCCGGCCTCCGCCCGTCCCCACCCGGAACCGCCCCCACCCGGAAGGCCACACACCCCCATGCCCCGCATACCCCTGGCCCGCGCGGCCCTCGCCGGCCTCGGCACCCTGGCCGTGATCGCCGCCGCCGTACAGCCCGTCAGTGCCGCGCCCCGCGCCGAGAGAGCCGAGGGCCCCGTCGCCCACGCCTTCAGCAGCGCCGCGGCCGAGTACGGCGTCCCGCGCGACCTCCTGATCGCCCTCGGCTACAGCGAGACCCACCTCGACGGCCACCACGGCCTGCCCAGCCAGGCGGGCGGCTACGGCGTGATGCACCTGGTCAGCAACCCCGACCAGCACACCCTGGAGCTGGCGTCCCGGCTCACCGGCGACACCGCCCGCGAACTGCGCACCGACACCGCCGCCAACATCCGGGGCGGCGCCGCCGTCCTGCGCTCCTACGCCGACCACGCGGGACTGAGCACGGCCGAGCGGCGCGACACCGACGCCTGGTACCCGCTCCTCGCCCGGTACGGCGGCGCCACCGACCCCGCCACCGCCCGGCTCTACGCCGACACCGTCTACACCTTCCTGGCCAAGGGCGTCACCGCCCGCGCCGAGGGCGGCGAGAAGCTGAGCCTTCCCACCCGCGAGGTCGCCCCCGAGCGCGGCAGCCTCGCCCCGGCCGCGCAGAGCCCCGACTACCCCTCCGCCCTCTGGGTCCCGGCCAACGCGGCCAACTACGCCGTCGGCCGCACAGCGGCGATCAGCAAGGTCGTCATCCACGTCACCGAGGGCTCGTACGCCGGGACCATCAGCTGGTTCCAGAACCCGTCGGCGCAGGTCAGCGCGCACTACGTGGTGCGCTCCTCGGACGGCCAGATCACCCAGATGGTGCGCGAGAAGGACACCGCCTGGCACGCCCGCTCCGGCAACGCCACCGGCGTCGGCATCGAGCACGAGGGGTACATCGACAACCCGAGCTGGTTCACCGACGCGATGTACCGCTCCTCCGCCGCGCTGACCGCCTCCATCTGCGCCCGCTACGGCATCCCCAAGGACCGCGCGCACATCGTCGGCCACTCCGAGGTGCCCGGCAACGACCACACCGACCCGGGCCCGAACTGGAACTGGACCTACTACATGCAGCTGGTCGGCGGCAGCACCGGCGGCGGCGAGGTCCAGCTCAGCTTCCCGTCGTACGACACCCTGCGCTCCGGTTCCACCGGTGCCCAGGTCTCGGCCGCGCAGTCGCTGCTCAACGCGCAGGGCTTCGACGCGGGCACCGTCGACGGCAGCTTCGGCACGAAGACGGCCTCCGCCGTCACGGCCTTCCAGAAGGCCCGCGGACTCGGCGCCGACGGGGTGGTGGGAGCCCGTACCTGGACCGCCCTGCTCTCGGCCGGCACCACGCCCGCGCTCAGCCAGGGCAGCACCGGCGCCGCCGTCCAGCGCCTCCAGCGGGCCCTGACCGCCGCGCTCGGGCGGACAATCACGGCGGACGGCGACTTCGGCCCGGGCACCCAGCAGGCCGTACGGGACTACCAGACCAGCCGCTCGCTCGGCGTCGACGGTCAGGTCGGCCCGGCCACCTGGGGGGCGCTGCAAGCCGGACGCTAATAGCCTGGGAAGGGACGTGCGGGGGGAGACACCCATACCTTTCTCACCAGGTGGGGGGTCTTCGGAGCATTGGCCATGACCACTACGCGCACCTACCGACCCGCCGGCACCACGGACCGCGCCGTGTTCGGCTCCGCCGCCGACTGGGGGCTGCTGCTCATCAGACTCACCTTCGGTCTGCTGATGGCGGGCCACGGGGCGCAGAAGCTGTTCGGGATCCTCGGCGGCCATGGGCTGACCGCGACCGCCAGGGGATTCGAGGGCCTCGGTTACCACCCGGGGAAGGTCTACGCCACCATCGGCGGACTGTCGGAGCTGCTCGGCGGGCTCGGCCTGGCCGTCGGGCTGCTGACACCCCTGGCCGCCGCCGCGCTGATCGGCGTCATGATCAACGCGATGGCGCTGGTCACCGGCCCCCACGGCCTGTGGGAGTCCGAGGGCGGGGTGGAGTACAGCGTCTGCATCGCCGTCGTCGCCCTGGGGGTCGCCGCCATCGGCCCCGGCCGGCTGGCCTTCGACCGGTTCTTCCGGTGGGGGTCCGGCGGCTGGTGGCCGGCCGCCTTCGCCCTCGGCCTGGGCGGCATCGGGGCGGCCATCACGCTCAGCCTCTAGACGACACGGATGAGCCGCCGCACGCCACCGGTCGCGTGCGGCGGCTCACCGCGTTCCGCAGGACTGCCTAGCCGACGATCGCCACCGGCGCGTCCCACGCGCTGCGGTCCACCGTGATCGTGTAACCGCCTCGCGACTCCTTGCTGTTCACCATGTACTGGTGGGCGCGGCTGTGGTTGGTGAAGGCCTTCGGGTCCCAGGGCCAGTCGGCCGTGGTGGTGTTCTGCTGGTCCCACAGGGCGTACCAGAGGTTGCCCGGCAGGTCGGTCTTGTCGGTCGCCGTCGCCACGGCCTTCGCGCTGGAGCTGGTGAAGCCGTAGTAGCCCGCCCGGTAGACCTTGCCGCGCAGCGTCTTGGTGAAGGAACGGACATAGGACAGCACGGCGTTGTTGCACGCCTTGTCCGTGGTGTCGTACGGCTCCATGTCGAGGTAGACCGCGCTGCCCGGCTTCATGCCGAGCGCCGACGCCTTGGCCACCGCGTCCTTGGCGTCCGTGGCGCCGAGGGACGTCGCGTCGGTGGTGGTCATCTTCTCGGGGTTGGCGCTCTTCTGGCAGGGCGGCTGGGCGCCGACGTAGAGCGGGACCAGCTTCCAGCCCTGAGAGTTGACCGTCTTCACCCAGGACGCGGTGAGGTTCGGCTGGGCGCAGCCGCGGTTCTTGCCGCCGATGTAGACGGCGGCGGCGCCGTAGAAGCCGGTCTTCCACGCCTTCATCGCGGCCGCGGACGGCGCGGTGCAGGTGTCGAAGGCGCGGCCGGTGAAGGTCTTCTGCGCGGGCCAGACGGTGGCCGCGCTGGACGCCTGCGCCGCGATGCCGGCTCCGGCGACGACCGCGACACCGGCCGTGGCCCAGGCGAGGTAACGACTCTTCTTGGACAGCCGATGGCTGGACATCCCCACCCCAGATGCTCATGCCCCACGGCGCGGACGGCGCGGCGCGGGGCGAACGATGTGACTTCCGGTACGGCGGCCGTCCGGTTCCGGGGCGGCGGGCGTACGAAGTGACAGCACTCTAATGCAAGGGGTGTGTAAGGGGGTTGGGTGCCCGGTGTGCCGGCTCCCCGCGGCGGGGCCGGGGAACGGGGTGATCACATTCTTTTGGCCGGGCGGGCTTGGGGCGGTCGCGTTCTGGGCACCGTCCTCCTACCGGTGTTCGGTGTCGGTTGGGAGGAGGGTGACGTGGAGCGTCAGATTCGCGTGCGGGTCAGTCGTCGGCCAGCGGCTCCGCGGGGCCAGGAGATCGACCGCAGGACGCCGTCGGGGCGTGTCCTGCCCTACTGAGACCAGGGCCGCCGTAGCTGTCAAAGGGGCGTCAGGCGGCCAGCGGGGTCAGGACCAGCGGAGCGATCCGTCCCTCCAGCATGGCGCCCAGACCCTGCACGGCACAGATGTCGGGGCGTTCCGCGATGTGCGCCGGGATGCCGATGGCCTCCTGGAGCATCTTGTCCAGGCCCGGCAGCAGCGCGGTGCCGCCGACCATCATGATGCCCCGGTCCACCAGGTCGGCCACCAGGTCGGGCGGGCAGTCCCGCAGCACCTTGCCGATGCCGTCGAGGACGGCCAGCAGCGGGGTGTGGATCGCGTCGCGCATCGCGGCCGTGTCCACCCGTACGCTGCGGACAAGGCCCGTGGCCACGTCCCGGCCGTGGATCTCGGTGGACACCGGGCCCTGCGAGGTCAGACCGTTGTCCGACAGGGCGATCTGGAGCGGGCGCACCGACTGGCTGGGCAGTATCAACTCGTGCTCGTGCCGCAGGTGTTGCACGATCGCCCGGTCCACCGCCTCACCGCCCACCGGAATGCGCTCGGCGGTGACGATCGAGCCCAGCGACAGCACCGCGACCTGGGTGGCCGCCGCCCCGCACACCATGATCATGCTGGCCTCGGGGCGTTCCACCGGCAGTCCGCAGCCGACGGCCGCCGCGATCAGGGTGTCCACCAGCTCCACCCGGCGCGCGCCGATTCCGACCAGCGTCTCGATCGTCGCCCGGCGGGCCAGCGGGTCGGCCTCGTGCGGGGTGCAGGCCGCCGCCCGCAGCCGGGGCTTGCGGCGCAGGGCGCGGCGCATCCGGTCGCCGATCAGGTGCCGCAGCATCCGCTGCGCCATCTCGATGTCGACCACCGTGCCACCGGACACCGGCCGCACCACCCGGATGTACGGCGGGGTGCGCCCGGTCATCTGCTCCGCGAAGTCACCGACCGCGATGAGAGCGCCGGTACGGGTGTTCACGGCCGCCACCGAGGGCTGGTCGACGACGAGTCCGGCACCCTTCACATAGACGCGGGTGCGGGCCGCGCCCAGGTCGACGGCGAAGTGGCAGCGGCTCAACTGCTCCAGGCTGACGGTCACGGCAGTTCCTCCCGAGTGCGCTGACCATGGGCGGGCCGCAGGATTCGACGGGCCGCACTGGAAATCCTGCGCGGGCACCGGCGCGGGTGCCTTCTGGAGGGGGCCGGGTGGGGCGCCGCTGAATGGGGGGTTTGGGCGCGACTACGCCGTGTCGGGCTGGCCCTCGGGGCCGGGGAGTGTCAGCGGATCCGGGAGGGTCAGCGCCCGCTTCATCACCTTGCCCATGTCGTTGCGGGGGAGGGCGGGGAGCAGGTGCAGTG
>NZ_WWKH01000494.1:0-17922 GCF_009865595.1 Streptomyces sp. SID1328
CCGCCGCCGGCCGCCGGCGGCCTCGGACACCCGGCGCCGCAGCGCGTGCGTGGAGGCGAGCAGCGGGCCGGCCTCGGCCTGCAGCTGCCGGCCCGCGTCGGTCAGCTCGACGCCGTGACGGTCCCGGGTGAACAGCGCCGCGCCGAGATCTTGTTCGAGTGCGCGGATCTGCCGGCTGAGCACCGGCTGGGCGATGTGGAGTTCCTCGGCGGCCCGGCCGAAGTGCAGCCGGTCGGCCACGGCGATGAAGTACCGCAGCTTCCGCAAATCGAGATCCATACGACCTCCAGCGTGGTGAGACCTCCAGGGTATCACCAGGGTTAAAAGAGGTCTTGGACGTTTTCTGGGGGGCGGTGGCAGCATGAAATACGGCGCCTCATCGCGTCGGAAGTCAATTCACCGCGAAAATCTCCGGGCAGGGCCGGAAACCGGAAAGCAGGGATACCGATGAGCAGCATCAGCATTGTCGGACTGGGAAACATGGCCCGGGCTCTGGCCGGGCGGGCGCTGGCCGGCGGGAACACCGTGGAGATCATCGGCCGCGACCAGACCAGGGTGAAGGAGATGGCCGCCGCGCTAGGCGGCGCCATGGTGGGGGCGGCCGGTGACGTCCCGGCCGGGGACATCGTGATCCTCGCCGCGCCCTACGCCGGCGCAGCAGCGGTGGTGAAGGAGTACGGGGAGGCACTGCGCGGCAAGATCATCGTTGACATCAGCAATCCCGTCGCCCCTGACCTGCAGGGATTCGTCGTGCCCGCCGACAGCTCCGGAGCGCAGGAGATCGCCAAGGCGGTTCCCGGTGATGCGCACGTAGTCAAGGCGTTCAACACGGTGTTCTCCCACGTGGTGGCCGCCGGGTCCGCCGAGGGCCGCCCGGTGGACGTGTTCATCGCCGGCGACGACGCGCAGGCCAAGGCTCGCGTGTCTGCGTTCGTCGAGAGCCTGGGGTTTCGCCCCTGGGACACCGGCGACCTGTTCATGGCGCGGGCCCTGGAGAACGTCGGCCTGCTGGAGCTGGGCCTGATGAGCCACTCCGTCAAGCACGCTGATTTCTCCCTCAGCGTCGCCCTTCTGCGCTGAATAGCGCCTCTCATCTCTTTCCGTGCCGCCGTACATTAGTTTTCGAGCGGTGCGGAACCCCCGTCTACCTCTTCAAGGAATTATTCAGATGCGCGTATTCGTTGCTGGCGGGACCGGGCATTCCGGTTCTCACATCATTCCCGAGCTCATCTCCGCAGGGCACGAGGTCACCGGTCTGGCCCGGTCGGACGCGTCCGCGGAAACCCTGTCCGCGCTCGGTGCGAAGGTGCGCCGCGGCGACCTTGAGGACCTCGACGGGCTCAAGGAAGCAGCCGCCGCCTCCGACGGCGTCATCCACGTCGCCCACCGACAGGACCTTCTGCCCATCGGCGGCATGGACGCCGTGGCCGCCGCAGAGCTCCCCATCATGCTCGCCTACGGCGAGGCGCTCGCGGGAACCGGAAAGCCACTGGTCACCGCCGGGAGCATAGGCTCACCCGGGAACCTGGGACGACCGGCCACCGAGGAAGACCCCGCCCTGCCGTCCGGCGAAGAGCACCGGGGCACCTTGCGGGTCCGCAACGTCGTGGAGCGGGCAGTGATCGACCTGGCCGGGCAGGGGGTGCGTTCCTCGGTCGTGCGGATCGCCCTCATCGCGCACGGCGCGAGTGATGTGGCGGGCTTCCTTCCCACGCTGATCGCGCTCGCGAAGGAGAAGGGGTTCGTCGGCTACCCCGGTGACGGCGCCAACATGTGGAACGCCGTCCACATCCGCGACACCGCCGCCCTGTTCCGCCTGGCCCTGGAGGACGGGCCGGCCGGCAGCTACTGGCACGCGGTCGAGGATGGGGGCATCCCCTTCCGCGATATCGCCGAGGCCCTCGCCGGCCGTCTGGGTCTGCCCGCCGTGAGCGTTCCCCATGACGCCCTGATGACACCGGGCTACTTCGGATTCCTCACCAACATCGTCACGCAGAGCTACCCGGCGTCCAACGCCATCACCCGCCGCACCCTCGGCTGGGAACCCGCCCAGCCCGGCCTCCTCGCCGATCTGGACAACGGCCACTACTTCCCCGCCGCCTGAACAGCACCACCCCCGGCTCGCGACCAGTCCGGCACGCCCGGCTCCCTGAAAGGTGTTCGCAGGGTGCCGGGGGGTGCAGGGACTCGGTTGCCAGGCTGTAGGTGCGCTGTGGCCGGGGGCGGCGGGGAATGCTTCACGTGTCGAGAAGCTGGGCGACGTTCGTCTCGGGGGCGCCCAGCTCGAGGGCGACGTCGGCCACCGTCCTGCCCGTGTCGTGGTACCGCGTTCCCGCCGGCGGGGGTGGAGCTTCCGTGGGGGAGGCCGTATCGGCAGTGGGAGGCGGCGCCGAAGGGCGGCTTCCATGTGCTGCGGCACTCCTCCGCCTCGATCATGTGGAGGCGGAGGAGTCCGTGGTGATGCCGGTGCGATGGCTCGGCCGCTCGTCCCCGGCTGTCACGCTTGGTTACTATGCTCACTTCATGCCGGAGGCCGGAAGCAAGGCCGTAACGTCATCGACAGACTGCTGGGGAGCGAGGAGGATGACGACGCCGGCCGAAACTCCCCAGGGCCGATCTGGGAGCTTCCCCAGGTTGCGCCGCGTTGGAGCTGGCCATGGAATCTACGGTTAATAAATCCTGGGGCCTTGGAAGATGCTGAGAGAAGTCGCTGCGACCCGCTACGTCGAACCCCTTCGCTCTGGCGGCTCCGTACCCGCCGTCGTCGAGGCCGACGACCTGGGGACCTACGTCGTGAAGTTCACCGGCTCCGCGCAGGGCCGCAAGGCGCTCGTCGCCGAGGTGATCGTCGGCGAGCTGGCCCGCGCCCTGGGCCTGCGCTTCCCCGAGCTGGTGCTCGTGCACTTCGACCCCGCCGTGGCCGCCGACGAGCCGCACCAGGAGGTGCGCGACCTGCACGACGCCAGTGCGGGCGTCAACCTGGGCATGGACTACCTGCCGGGCGCCCGCGACCTCACCCCCGAGATCGCCCCGCACTTCCCCGTGGACCCGCTGGAGGCGGGCCGGATCGTCTGGCTGGACGCGCTCACCGCCAACGTGGACCGCACCGTCCACAGCTCCAACCTCATGGTCTGGCCGACCTTCGGCACCGCGCCCCCGCGCCTGTGGCTCATCGACCACGGCGCCGCCCTCGTCTTCCACCACCGGTGGGACACCACGAACCCCGGTCGCAAGTACGACTTCCGCCACCACGCGCTCGGCCAGTACGGCCCCGACGTGCGCGCCGCCGACGCCGAGCTGGCCCCCAAGGTCACCGAGGACCTGCTGCGCGGCATCCTCGCCGAGGTGCCCGACGCCTGGCTCACCGACGACCCCGCCTTCGCCACCCCGGACGAGGCCCGTGCCGCCTACGTCGACCATCTCCTGGCCCGCGCCCGGCTCTCCGCCGAGTGGCTGCCCACCGACTTCCCCGACCGGGCGGAACTCGCCGCCGAGGAGGCCGCCCGCGCCGAGCGGTCCCAGCGGGGGCGCCCGGACTGGCTCAAGCGGGTCCCCGACCTGCACGGACGCCCGGCGGCGGAACAGGACTGGTCGGTACACCTGGGATGAAGGGATCTTTGTGAGTCACCGCGTCGAGATCGAGTACTGCACCCAGTGCCGCTGGCTGCCCCGCGCGGCCTGGCTGGCGCAGGAGCTGCTCACCACCTTCGAGACCGAGCTGGAGGCCCTCGCGCTCAAGCCCGGCACCGGCGGTGTCTTCGTCGTCCGGGTGGACGGCGAGCCGGTCTGGGACCGCCGTGAGCAGGGCTTTCCCGAGCCCACGGCGGTCAAGCGGCTGGTGCGGGACCGGGTGGCGCCTGAGCGGTCCCTCGGTCACTCCGACAAACCCGGCCACTTGGAGAAGTGAGCGTGTTCAGCCGGTGAGGTGCCGGTAGGCCGGCAGAGTGAGGAAGTCGGCGTACTCCTCGTCCAGCGCCACCGTCAGCAGCAGGTCGTGCGCCTCCTGCCAGTGGCCGGCCGCGAACGCCTCCGCGCCGATCTCCGCCCGCACCGCCTCCAGCTCGGCCGCCGCCAGCCGGCGGGCCAGCTCGGGGGTGGCGCGCTCGCCGTTCTCGAACTCGACGCCCGCGTTGATCCACTGCCAGATCTGCGAGCGGGAGATCTCCGCGGTGGCCGCGTCCTCCATCAGGTTGAAGATGGCCACCGCGCCGAGTCCGCGCAGCCACGCCTCGATGTACCGGATGCCGACCTGCACCGCGTTGACCAGCCCGGCGTAGGTCGGTTTCGCGTCCAGCGAGCCGATGTCGATCAGGTCGGCCGCCTGCACGTGGACATCCTCGCGCAGCCGGTCCTTCTGGTGCGGGCGGTCGCCGAGCACCTTGTCGAAGGACTCCATGGCGATCGGCACCAGGTCCGGGTGGGCCACCCAGGAGCCGTCGAAGCCGTCGGCCGCCTCGCGGTCCTTGTCCGCCCGTACCTTCTCGAAGGCCACTTTGTTGACCTCGGCGTCCTTGCGGGACGGGATGAAGGCCGCCATCCCGCCGATCGCGTGCGCGCCCCGTTTGTGGCAGGTGCGGACGAGGAGTTCGGTGTACGCGCGCATGAACGGCGCTGTCATCGTGACCAGGTTGCGGTCCGGCAGCACGAACTCCGGGCCGCCGTCACGGAAGTTCTTCACGATGGAGAACAGGTAGTCCCAGCGTCCCGCGTTGAGCCCGGAGGCGTGGTCGCGCAGTTCGTACAGGATCTCCTCCATCTCGTACGCGGCCGTGATCGTCTCGATCAGTACGGTGGCCCGTACGGTGCCCTGGGGGATGCCGAGTTGGTCCTGCGCGAACACGAACACGTCGTTCCACAGCCGGGCTTCGAGGTGGGACTCGGTCTTGGGCAGGTAGAAGTACGGGCCCTTGCCCAGCTCCAGCAGGCGGGCGGCGTTGTGGAAGAAGTACAGGCCGAAGTCGACCAGGGCGCCCGGCAGGGGCTCGCCGTCGGCTCCCGTGAGGTGCCGCTCGTCCAGGTGCCAGCCGCGCGGCCGCATCACGACCGTCGCCAGCTCCTCCTGCGGGCGCAGCGCGTAAGACTTGCCGGTGCGGGCGTCGGTGAAGTCGACGCGGCCGGCGTAGGCGTCCATCAGGTTGAGCTGGCCGAGGATCACGTTCTCCCAGGTGGGGGAGGAGGCGTCCTCGAAGTCGGCGAGCCAGATCCTGGCGCCGGAGTTGAGCGCGTTGACCGTCATCTTGCGGTCGGCCGGGCCGGTGATCTCCACCCGGCGGTCCTGCAGGGCGGGCGGCGCGGGGGCCACCCGCCAGGAGTCGTCGGCCCGCACCCCGGCCGTCTCGGGGAGGAAGTCCAGCGTGCCGGTACGGGCGATCTCCGCGCGGCGCTCGGTCCGGCGGGCCAGGAGTTCGTTCCGGCGCGGGGTGAACCGCCGGTGCAGCTCCGCGAGGAAGTCCAGCGCCGGGCCGGTGAGGACCTCCTCCTGCCGGGGGAGCGGCTCGGCGTCGACGACGACCGGCGGGGACGCGGGTGCGGACATGAGCGGTCACTTCCTCCGTGGCGGGCTGGTCGGACTGGGCAGCGTAATTTCCTGATCGCCGAAGCTCAATGGGCCCCGCCGGGGCGCAGCCTGCCGAGGTCGGCCCCGGTGTCGATGTCGTACGCCTCGGCCACGTCCCCGCACTCCACGAGCCGGATCCCGGCGGAGTGCTCGCGCAGATACTCCCGCGCCCCCTGATCACCCCGCGCGGCCTCGGCCGCACCGGCCCAGTGGGCGGACCCGAGCAGCACCGGGTGCCCGCGCCTGCCGTCGTACGCGGCCGACACGAGGGAGGTCTCGCCGGTGAAGGCGTCCAGTACCCGCGCGTACGCCTCGGGCCCGATGCCCGGCTGATCAACGAGGCTCACGAGAGCGCCGCGCGCATCCGTACCCCCGAGAGAGCGAAGCCCGGCCCGCAGGGAGGACCCCATCCCCTCGCCCCAGCCGGGGTTGTCCACGAGTACACATTCGCTCAACTCGGCCTGCGCACGCACCTCTTCGGCCCCAGCTCCAAGCACCACATGCACGCGGGCACACCCGGCGTCCCACAGCGCACGAGCCGCCCGCTCCACGAGCAGTGCCCCGTCGTGCCGCAGCAGGGCCTTAGGACGCCCACCAAGCCGCCGCCCCGCTCCGGCGGCGAGCAGGAGTCCCGCGACTCGGGGGCGGCGGGGGGCTTGGTCGGACGTCATGGGACCAGGATGCCTGGATGTGGGCAGGTGCGGGGGCACCTGGGACCTCTGGCCGGGTACGCGGACCGCGTGCCGAATCCGGTATTCGGACTGTCAGCCCGGTGCGGCGGCTGGCCTGGGTACGCCGAGGGCGGGCGCGCGGCCGCCCCTCCGACAGCCCTTGGCCAGCTGCGCGGACGGCGTCACGGGTCCGGCGCCGGGCGTCAGTCCTGGGGTGGGGCAGACGGGGCCGCCTCACCAAGGTGCGCGGGCGCGCCGGTCCGCAGGGCCGGGACCGACGGGTGACGTGCGGCAACATCCGCGGCCGATCCCCGTGAACACCCCCTCGTGCGCTCAGGCCCCGCGGCCCCAGCGGCTGGCACCCTTGACTCGTGCCGGAGCGGGCGGTGAGACTCCTTCAACAGAACGTTGAAGTCCGTTACATGGGTGTTAATACCGTTTCCTGGGCGTGAACGGCTGAGAGGGGTTCGGGTGTCCGACGACGTCGAGCTGGCGTTGCGTTCCACGCGTGTGGTCACCCCGGAGGGGGTGCGGGCCGCGACGGTCACCGTCGTCGGCGGGACGATCGAGGCTGTGCTGCCGTACGAGGTGGGAGTCCCGGCCGTCGACCTGGGGGACGACGCGCTGCTGCCCGGTCTGGTCGATACGCACGTGCACGTCAATGACCCCGGCCGGGCCGAGTGGGAGGGATTCTGGACGGCGACCCGGGCGGCGGCGGCCGGGGGTATCACCACCCTCGTCGACATGCCGCTGAACTCCCTTCCGCCGACCACCACGGTCGACCACCTGCGCATCAAGCGGGAGGCGGCACAGGGCCGCACCCACGTCGACGTCGGCTTCTGGGGCGGCGCTCTGCCCGGCAACGTCAAGGACCTCCGCCCGCTGCACGAGGCCGGGGTGTTCGGCTTCAAGGCGTTTCTCTCGCCGTCCGGCGTGGACGAGTTCCCGCACTTGGACCACGCCCAACTGGCGCGCTCCCTCGGCGAGATCGCCGGCTTCGACGGCCTGCTCATCGTGCACGCCGAAGACCCGTCCCACCTCACGGACGCCCCCGCCGGACCGGCGTACGCGGGCTTCCTCGCCTCTCGCCCGCATGCGGCCGAGACGGACGCCATCGCCCGACTGCTGCAACTGGCGCGCAGGCTGAACGCCCGTGTGCACGTGCTCCACCTCTCCTCCGCCGCCGCCCTGCCGCTCATCGCCGCCGCCCGCGCCGAAGGCGTCCGCGTCACCGTGGAGACCTGTCCGCACTACCTCACCCTGAGCGCCGAGGAAATCCCGGACGGGGCGAGCGAGTTCAAGTGCTGCCCGCCCATCCGCGAGGCCACCAACCGGGACCTGCTCTGGCAGGCGCTCGCGGACGGCACGATCGACTGCGTCGTCACCGACCACTCGCCCTCCACCGCCGACCTCAAGACGCCGGACTTCGCCACCGCCTGGGGCGGCATCTCCGGCCTCCAGCTGAGCCTCCCCGCGATCTGGACCGAGGCACGCGAGCGCGGGCACCAGCTGGCCGACGTGGTCCGGTGGATGTCCGCCCGGACCGCGACCCTCGCCGGTCTCGGCCGCAAGGGCGCCATCGCGCCGGGCCGCGACGCCGACTTCGCCGTCCTCGACCCGGAGGACTCCTTCACCGTCGACCCCGCCCGCCTCCACCACCGCAACCCGGTCACCGCGTACGCCGGCAAGACCTTGCACGGCGTGGTGAAGTCCACCTGGCTGCGCGGTCAGCAGGTCTACAGCGAAGGCGAGTTCACCGAGCCGAAGGGCCGCTTGCTCACCCGTACCGGCTGAGCCCCGTACCCCTGCCGAAAGGACCCCCGATCACCGTGACGGCGCAGCAACCCTCCGACCCGCCCCGCTTCACCGGCGACGCGGCTCCCTACGGCGGCGGCGACCCCTACGCGGACTACCGCACCGCCGACTTCCCCTTCACCCACCACCCCGACCTCGCCGACCGGCGCCTGGGAGCCGGGGTGATCGCCGCCAACGACGAGTTCTTCGCCGAGCGGGAGAACCTGCTGCTGCCCCACCGCGCGGAGTTCGAGCCCGGCCGCTTCGGCCACAAGGGCAAGATCATGGACGGCTGGGAGACCCGGCGCCGGCGCGGCCCGAACGCCGAGCACCCCTGGCCGGGCGCCGACGACCACGACTGGGCGCTGATCCGCCTCGGCACGCCCGGTGCGATCCGGGGAATCGTCGTGGACACCGCCCACTTCCGGGGCAACCACCCGCAGGCCGTCTCGGTCGAGGCCACCTCGGCGCCCGGCAACCCGTCCCCCGAGGATCTGCTCGGCGGCGACGTGAAGTGGACGACGCTCGTCCCGGTCACCCCGGTCGGCGGCCACGCGGCGAACGGCTTCCTCGTCTCCGCGCCCCAGCGTTTCACCCACCTCCGGCTGAACCAGCACCCGGACGGTGGCGTCGCCCGGCTGCGCGCGTACGGCGAGATCGTCCCGGACCCGGAGTGGCTGGCCACGCTCGGCACCTTCGACGTGGCCGCGCTGGAGAACGGCGGCCGCGCCGAGGACGCCTCGGACCGCTTCTACTCCCCGGCCGCCAACACCGTACGACCGGGCCGCTCCCAGCGGATGGACGACGGCTGGGAGACCCGGCGCCGCCGCGACCGGGGCCACGACTGGATCACGTACCGGCTGACCGAACAGGCGCTGGTGCGCGCGGTGGAGATCGACACGGCCTATCTGAAGGGGAACAGCGCGGGCTGGGCGTCGGTGTCGGTGCGGGACGGCGAGAGCGGGGAGTGGACCGAGATCCTGCCGCGCACCCGGCTCCAGCCGGACACCAACCACCGCTTCCCGCTCCCGGCGCCGGCCGTCGGCACGCACGCGCGCGTGGACATCCATCCGGACGGCGGGATCTCCCGGCTGCGCCTCTTCGGCTCGCTCACCGAGGCCGGGGCGAGCCGCCTGGCCGCGCGGTTCCGGGAGCTGGACGGCTGAGGTGAGGGGGGACCGATGAGTTGCGGTCCCGCGCGGGGTCTGCACCGTTGACAGCAGGACCCCGCACCCGGAAGAAGGCATCTCATGGGCAAGCTCGTCTCCACCGTCTTCGTCTCGCTCGACGGCGTCTACCAGGCCCCCGGCGGCCCCGAGGAGGACACCAGCGGCGGCTTCGGCCAGGGCGGCTGGACCTTCCCGTACGCCGACGAAGGCTTCGGCGGCTTCGTCGACGAGAGCTTCGGCCGGGCCGGTGCCTTCCTGCTCGGCCGCCACACCTACGACATCTTCGCCGGGTACTGGCCCAAGGTGACCGACGCCGGGAACCCGGTCGCGGCCAAGCTGAACGCGCTGCCGAAATTCGTCGTCTCCGCGACCGTCGAGAAGCCCGAGTGGGCCGGGACGACCGTGCTCTCCGGCGACCTCGGCAAGGAGGTCCAGGCGCTGAAGGAGCGCACCGAGGGCGAGGTCCAGATCCACGGCAGCGGGGCGCTGGTCCGCTCGCTGGTGAACCTCGGCCTGATCGACACCCTGCACCTGCTGACCTTCCCCGTCGTGCTGGGCGAGGGGCGGCGGCTGTTCGTGGAGGGTGCCGTTCCCACCCGCTTCAGGCACGCGGGCGGCACGGTCACCGGCAAGGGGGTCTCCATCCAGTCGTACGACCTGGCGGGCCGCCCCGAGTACGGGTCCTTCTAGTCGGTCGACGGTATGCCAACAGGAGCCCCAACGGCTCCTGTTGGGGCAGGTTAACGCCGTGAGAACTCATCGGACCTGCCGGGAAAATCCACATCTCTCTCATTGACATGAACGCGTCTACGCGCGTCATCATGAACCCATGAGATTCCCCCCACGCACCACTCGCATCGGCGCCGCGGCGGCCCTCTTCTCCGCCCTCCTCGTCGGCGGCACCGTCTCCGCCACCACCGCGGACGCGGCCACCGCGTCGGTCGGCAGCATCTGTTACGGCTCCCTGCCGTCGCAGGCGTACGACACCCTCGACCTCATCGCCCGGGGCGGCCCGTACCCGTACTCCCAGGACGGCGTCGTCTTCCAGAACCGCGAGGGCGTCCTGCCCAGCCAGTCCTCCGGGTACTACCACGAGTACACGGTCAAGACCCCCGGCGAGCCCACCCGTGGCGCCCGCCGCATCGTCACGGGCCAGCGGACCCGGGAGGACTACTACACCTCCGACCACTACGCCACGTTCAACCTCATCAACTTCGGCTGCTGACCACTCCGTTCGGCCCGCCCCGCGACCCTTCCCCCCACACCGGGAGCCGCGGGGCGGGGCCGTGTCCGGGGCGGATCACACGTACGAGGACTGCACCCGGTCGGGAACCTCCGCCAGGGCGACCGCTCTTCGTTCGCGCCGGGAGATCTCGCACGCCTCCGCGATGCGCAGGGCCTGCAGTGCCTGCCACCCGTCGCAGGGGTTGGGGTGTTCGCCGCGGACCACGTCCACGAAGGTGCAGAGTTCGGACTCGTAGGCGGTGCCGAAGCGTTCGAGGAAGCCGGGCCAGGGTTTGTCGGCCGGGGGAGGGCCCGTCGGTTCGGTGGAGGCGATCGGGGTGCGGTCGTCCAGGCCGACGACGACCGTGTCGAGTTCGCCGGACAGCTCCATGCGGACGTCGTAACCGGCGCCGTTGAGGCGGGTCGCGGTGGCCGTGGCGAGGGTGCCGTCGTCCAGGGTGAGCAGGGCCGCGCCGGTGTCGACGTCGCCGGCCTCGCGGAACATCGCAGGACCGGCGTCGGAGCCGGCCGCGTACACGTCGATCACTTCGCGGCCGGTGACCCAGCGCAGGATGTCGAAGTCGTGGATCAGGGTGTCCCGGAACAGGCCGCCGGACAGCGGCAGCCACTCGCGCGGGGGCGGCGACTGGTCGGAGGTCAGGGCACGCACGGTGTGCAGCCGGCCGAGCCGGCCCGAGCGCACCGCCTCACGGGCGCCCACGTACCCCGCGTCGAAGCGCCGCTGGAAGCCCATCTGGAGCACGGTTCCCGCCGCCGCGACCTCGGCGAGCGCGTGCAGCGTGCCGGACAGGTCGAGCGCGATCGGCTTCTCGCAGAACACCGGCAGCCCGGAGCGGGCCGCGCGGCCGATCAGCTCCGCGTGCGCCGCCGTCGCCGTAGTGATCACCACCGCGTCCACGCCCCACTGGAAGACCTCGTCCACGCCCGGCGCCGCCGTCTCCCCGAGCCGGTGCGCCAGCTCCTGCGCGCGTAACGGATCGGAGTCCGTCAGGATCAGCGATCCGACCTCCCGGTGGCGGCTCAGCGTGTTGGCGTGGATGGCCCCGATGCGGCCCGTCCCGATGACCCCGATGCGCATGAGGACACATTGAGGGGGAACAACGTGCACCTGTCAATCAAAATGTCAGGACAACCGGACTTCACGACTTCCCGTCATCCGGGCACCGGACTACGCTCGGGCCCGTGCCGAAACCAGATGTGGACCCGACCGCGCCGCTCGGCCTCCGCGTGGACCGAAGCTCCCCGGTGCCGCTGTACTTCCAGCTCGCCCAGCAGCTGGAGGCCGCCATCGAGCGCGGCGCCCTCACCCCCGGCAGCCTGCTCGGCAACGAGATCGAGCTGGCCGCGCGGCTCGGTCTGTCCCGGCCCACCGTCCGCCAGGCCATCCAGTCCCTCGTCGACAAGGGACTGCTGGTACGCCGCCGCGGTGTCGGCACCCAGGTCGTGCACAGCCAGGTCAAGCGCCCGCTGGAACTGAGCAGCCTCTACGACGACCTGGAGGCGGCCGGCCAGCGGCCCGCCACCAAGGTCCTGGTCAACACGGTCGTCCCGGCCACCGCCGAGATCGCCGCCGCGCTCGGTGTCACCGAGGGCCACGACGTGCACCGCGTCGAGCGGCTGCGGCTGGCGCACGGCGAGCCGATGGCGTACCTGACCAACCACCTGCCGCTCGGCCTGCTGGACCTCGACACCGCCCGGCTGGAGGCAACCGGCCTCTACCGGCTGATGCGCGCGGCCGGCATCACCCTGCACAGCGCCCGCCAGTCCATCGGCGCCCGCGGCGCCACCCCCGCCGAGGCGGACCGGCTCGCCGAGGCCGAGGGCGCCCCGCTGCTCACCATGAGGCGCGTCACGTTCGACGACACCGGCCGCGCGGTCGAGCAGGGCGACCACACCTACCGTCCGGCCCGGTATTCCTTCGAGTTCCAGCTCCTGGTGCGCCCCTGAGCCATGTCCGGCCGCGTCATATTGTCCGGACAAATGCCCTGGCGGATGCGCCCCGGACGGGTAACGAGTGTTCCGCGTGTTCGATACTGAAGTGTTTGCGTCAGAACACGGCAAGCGTTCAGAACACGGCAAGAAGGGGCACGGCCTCGTGGCACGGTTTCAGAACCGGGTAGGCATGACGGTGGCAGGAGCGTTCGCACTGCTCGCCTGCGTCTCGCTGACCGCCTGCAGCAGCACCGGCGGCAAGAAGGCCGAGGACGCCCGCAAGGCCGCCACGGCCCAGGGCAGGGCAGCGGTGACCACCCCCCGCTGGACCATCGCGATGATCACCCACTCCGGCGACGGCGACACCTTCTGGGACATCGTGCAGAGCGGCGCCAAGCAGGCGGCGGTCAAGGACAACATCAACTTCCTGTACTCGCACGACGACGAGGCCCAGCAGCAGGCCCAGCTCGTGGACGCGGCGATCGACAAGAAGGTCGACGGGATCATCGTCAGCCTGGCCAAGCCCGACGCCCTCAAGGCGGCCGTGGCCCGCGCCCACAAGGCCGGCATCCCGGTGGTCACGGTCAACTCCGGCTCCGCCCAGTCCAAGGCGTTCGGCGCCCTCAGCCACATCGGCCAGGACGAGACCATCGCCGGTGAGGCGGTCGGCGAGGAGCTGAACGAGCGCGGCCGCAAGAACGCCCTGTGCGTCCTGCACGAGCAGGGCAACGTCGGCCACGAGCAGCGCTGCGACGGCGTGGAGAAGACCTTCCACGGCAAGGTCCGCAAGCTCTACGTCAACGGCACCAACATGCCCGACGTCCAGTCCGCCGTCGGCGCCAAGCTCCAGGCCGACCGGGACGTGGACGCCGTCGTCACCCTGGGCGCCCCCTACGCCGACACCGTGGTGAAGGCCAAGGCGGACGCCGGGAGCAAGGCCGAGGTCGACACCTTCGACCTCAACGCCAAGGTCGCCGCCGAGCTGAAGGACGGCACCCTCGGCTTCGCCGTCGACCAGCAGCCCTACCTCCAGGGCTACGAGGCGGTCGACCTGCTGTGGCTGTACAAGTACAACGGCGACGTCCTCGGCGGCGGCAAGCCGGTCCTGACCGGCCCGCAGATCATCACCAAGGACCAGGCGGGCGCGCTCGCGGCGTACACCGATCGGGGCACCCGATGAGCACCACCACCGGCACCCGCGCCACCGGAGGACCGGCGCCGGGCGGCGAGCGGCCGCGCGACGAGCGGCTGCTGCGCACCTCCCCGCTGCGCAAGCTGCTGTCCCGGCCCGAACTGGGCTCGGTCGTCGGCGCCCTCGCGGTCCTGGTCTTCTTCGCGGTCGCCGCCGACGGCTTCCTGCGCCCGTCCAGCATCAGCACCGTGCTGTACGCCTCCTCGACCATCGGCATCATGGCCGTACCCGTGGCCCTGCTGATGATCGGCGGCGAGTTCGATCTCTCCGCGGGCGTCATGGTCACGTCGTCCGCGCTGATCTCCTCGATGTTCAGCTACCAGATGACGGCCAACATCTGGGTCGGCGCCGGGGTGTCCCTGCTGGTCACCCTGGCCGTCGGCGCGTTCAACGGGTTCATGCTGACCCGCACCAAGCTGCCCAGCTTCATCGTCACGCTGGGCACCTTCCTGATGCTCACCGGCATGAACCTGGGCTTCACCAAGCTGATCGACGGCACGGTGTCCACCAAGTCGATCGGCGACATGGAGGGCTTCCCGAGCGCGCACGCCGTGTTCGCCTCGACCCTCGGCATCGGCGGGGTCGACCTCAAGGTCACCGTGCTGTGGTGGCTCGGCCTGGTCGCCCTCGCCTCCTGGGTGCTGCTGCGCACCCGCGTCGGCAACTGGATCTTCGCGGTCGGCGGCAACGAGGACGCGGCCCGCGCGGTCGGCGTCCCCGTCGCCAAGACCAAGATCGGCCTCTACATGGGCGTCGCCTTCGGCGCCTGGGTGTCCGGCCAGCACCTGCTGTTCTCCTTCGACACCGTCCAGTCCGGCGAGGGCGTCGGCAACGAGCTGATCTACATCATCGCGGCCGTCATCGGTGGCTGTCTGATCACCGGCGGTTACGGCAGCGCCGTCGGCTCGGCGGTCGGCGCCCTGCTGTTCGGCATGACCAGCAAGGGCATCGTCTTCGCCGAGTGGAACCCGGACTGGTTCAAGTTCTTCCTGGGAGCCATGCTCCTCCTGGCGACCCTGCTCAACACCTGGGTCCGCAAGCGCGCGGAGGCCACCACATGACCGTCACCGAAGAGCGCGTGCCCCTGGTCGAGCTGACCGGCGTCAGCAAGCGCTACGGCAACGTCCGTGCCCTGGAGGGCGTCTCCCTCGAGGTGCACGCCGGGGAGATCACCTGTGTCCTCGGCGACAACGGCGCGGGCAAGTCCACCCTGATCAAGACCATCGCGGGACTCCACCAGCACGACGGCGGCACCCTCCGCATCGAGGGCGAGGAGACCCGGCTCGCCTCCCCGCGCGACGCCCTGGACCGGGGCATCGCCACGGTCTACCAGGACCTCGCCGTCGTCTCCCTGATGCCGGTCTGGCGCAACTTCTTCCTCGGCTCCGAGCCCCGCAAGGGCAAGGGCCCCTTCGCGCGCCTGGACACCGACCTGATGCGCCGCACCACCCGCGAGGAACTGCTGCGCATGGGCATCGACCTGCGCGACGTCGACCAGCCCATCGGCACCCTCTCCGGCGGCGAGCGCCAGTGCGTGGCCATCGCGCGTGCCGTGCACTTCGGCGCCAAGGTGCTCGTCCTGGACGAGCCCACCGCCGCACTGGGCGTCAAGCAGTCCGGTGTGGTCCTCAAATATGTGGCCGCGGCACGCGATGCGGGCCTGGGTGTCGTACTGATCACCCACAACCCGCACCACGCGCATCTCGTCGGCGACCGCTTCGTGCTGCTGCGGCGCGGCGCCATGGTGGGCAACCACACACGCGACGAGATCACCCTGGACGAACTGACCAAGCAGATGGCGGGCGGAGCGGACCTGGACGCTCTGCACCACGAGCTGCAGCGCGACTGACGGAGGCGGAGCCGCGGGGATTCGCGGCTCCGCACCCGACAGCGCCGCGCCCGGCGTGAGCGTGAGGCACAATCGAGCCCGATGAGCACCTACCGCGACCTCGCCGCCCCCATCGGCTCCCGCCGCGCCCCCGTCCTGCGCACGGTGGGCACCCGGGAACGCCGCTCCCACCTGACCGCGCCCCGCGTGCCCACGGTCGGCATCGACATCGGCGGCACCAAGGTCATGGCGGGCGTCGTGGACGCCGACGGCAACATCCTGGAGAAGCTCCGCGCGGAGACCCCGGACAAGTCCAAGAGCCCCCAGGTCGTCGAGGACACCATCGCGGAGCTGGTGCTCGACCTCTCCGACCGGCACGACGTGCACGCCGTCGGCATCGGGGCCGCCGGCTGGGTCGACGCCGACCGCAACCGCGTCCTGTTCGCCCCCCACCTGTCCTGGCGCAACGAGCCGCTGCGCGACCGTCTCGCCGCCCGGCTGTCCGTGCCCGTCCTGGTGGACAACGACGCCAACACCGCGGCCTGGGCGGAGTGGCGCTTCGGCGCCGGGCGTGGCGAGGACCACCTCGTCATGATCACCCTCGGCACCGGCATCGGGGGCGCCATCCTGGAGGACGGCCAGGTCAAGCGAGGCAAGTTCGGCGTCGCGGGCGAGTTCGGCCATATGCAGGTCGTCCCCGGCGGACACCGGTGCCCGTGCGGCAACCGCGGCTGCTGGGAGCAGTACAGCTCCGGCAACGCCCTGGTCCGCGAGGCGCGGGAGCTGGCCGCCGCCGACTCCCCGGTCGCCTACGGGATCATCGAGCACGTCAAGGGCAGCATCGGCGACATCACCGGCCCGATGATCACCGAGCTGGCCCGCGAGGGCGACGCCATGTGCATCGAGCTGCTCCAGGACATCGGCCAGTGGCTGGGCGTCGGCATCGCCAACCTCGCCGCCGCCCTCGACCCGTCCTGCTTCGTCATCGGCGGCGGGGTCAGCGCGGCCGACGACCTGCTCATCGGCCCCGCGCGGGACGCCTTCAAGCGCCACCTCACCGGCCGCGGCTACCGCCCCGAGGCCCGCATCACCCGCGCCCAGCTCGGCCCCGAGGCCGGCATGGTCGGCGCCGCCGACCTGGCCCGGCTGGTCGCCCGCCGCTTCCGCCGCGCCAAGCGCCGCCGCGTGGAGCGCTACGAACGCTACGAGCGGTACACCCAGGGCCGCCGGGACCGGGACACCGCATGACCACCTCGCTTCCGCACCAGGCGGCCGCCCCGGCCACCCCGCACCCGGCGGGGGAGGACCCGCGTCACCGCGTCAAGCGCCGCGCCCTCACCCTGCTGATCATCGTGCTGCTCATCGGGGTACCGGCCGGTTACCTGGTGATCTCCGCCAACCAGAGCCGGGACAGCGGCAAGGACAAGGAAGCGAAGTACTCCGCCACCGGCCTCACCTCCGGCTGGCCCTCCAAGGTGCAGCGCCGCCTCTACCAGGTGCCCGTACCGCACCCGGCCGACCGGCTCGCCTACTACGAGACCAACAACTGGAAGACCAGCCGCCTGTACGTCCAGTTCCGCACCAACGGTGCGGGCCTGGACAGCTTCCTCGGCACCCTCGGCATCCGCCGCGACCAGCTGAAGCAGGGCGCCGACACCATCGGCGCCCGCGACCGCCAGGTCTCCGGCTGGAACCTCACCGGCCCCGGCCCCTGGTCCGGCTACACCCACAAGCAGAAGAACCCCGCCCCCACCCAGGACGTGGTCGTGAACATGTCCGACCCGGTCTATCCGACGGTGTACGTGGTCAGCCGCACGGTGCCCTGAGCCCGCCGCGGAACCCGTTGTCAGACCCCACCCGTACAGTCGGACACGGCTCATCCGACAGGGACGGGAGGTGACAGGACACATGAGCGACGGCACGGCCACGGCGACAGCCCGCGCGCGGACCGAGGACAGGGTCCCGGCACGTCTCGCCTGCGTGTTCCTGCCCGCGCCCCTCCCGCGCGAGGCCCGCGTCGCCTTCTGGGACCCCGACGGCGAGCCCCTGCTGGACGCCATCGACGAGCTGACCGTCGTACGGCCGCACGGTACGGGCGTACGGCGCCGTCAGGTGCCCGCGCTCACCCTGTCCCTCGCCGACGCGCTGCCCCTGCTGGTCCGGGCCCGGCACGATCCGGCCGCGCATCCGGCCACCGCCTGCTGGGGGGCCGCCGCACTGCACGCGCTGCGCCTGACCGCGCGGGGACGCCTGCTGCCCGGTCTCACCCCCAGCGGGCACGACGCCTGGCGTGCCGGTCCACTGGAGCCCGACGACATCGCGCACCTGCGCGCGGTGGCCGCCGCGATGCCGCCCGAGGGCCACGCCGTACCGCTGCCCGGCCCCGGACCGCTGACCCTGCCCGAGCCAGAGGCCCTGGTCCGCTCCTTCCTGGACGCCGTCGCGGACACCCTGCCCCGCACCCCCGCCGCCCCGCACACCAGCGGGCGCCCCTTCGCCGCCCGCGAGCCCCAGCCGCTGCCCGGCGCCCGGGA
>NZ_WWKH01000495.1:0-6784 GCF_009865595.1 Streptomyces sp. SID1328
CGGCGGCGCCCGGCCGGGTCCCCGTCCCGCCAGGCGCCGGTGACCGGCGGCAGCGGGGCGGGGCGGGCGCGCGGAACGGTGCTCAGGAGGCGCCCTTGGCCGCGCGGAACCCGGCCTCCAGGTCCGCCTTCAGATCGGCCAGGCTCTCGATGCCCACCGACAGCCGGACCAGCCCCGGCGAGGTACCGGTCGCCGTCAACTGCTCCTCGTCGAGCTGGCTGTGGGTGGTGGACGCGGGGTGGATGATCAGGCTGCGTACGTCACCGATGTTGGCGAGGTGGCTGAACAGCTCCACCGCGTCCACGAACCGCTTGCCCGCCTCCACCCCGTCCCGCAGCTCGAAGGAGACGACCGCGCCGGAGCCGCGCGGGAGGTACTTCCGCCCGGCCTCGTACCACCGGCTGGATTCCAGGCCCGGATAGTGGACGGCGGCCACCTCGTCGCGGCCCTCCAGCCACTCGGCCAGCGCCAGCGCGTTGGCGGAGTGCCGCTCCAGGCGCAGGCTCAGCGTCTCCACGCCCTGGAGCAGCAGGAACGCCGAGTGCGGGGAGAGCGCCGGGCCCAGGTCGCGCAGCAACTGCACCCGCAGCTTGACCGCGAAGGCGCCCGGACCGAGCGCCGGCCAGTACCGCAGGCCGTGGTAGCTCGGGTCGGGCTCGGAGAAGTCCGGGAAGCGCTCGGGGTGGGCGCCGAAGTCGAAGGTGCCGCCGTCCACCACCACACCGGCGATGGCGGTGCCGTGCCCGCCGAGGAACTTGGTCGCGGAGTGCACCACGATGTCCGCGCCGTGCTCGATGGGCCGCAGCAGATACGGGGTCGGCACCGTGTTGTCCACGATCAGCGGCACGCCGGCGTCGTGCGCCACGTCCGCGACCGCCCGTACGTCGAGCACGTTGCCGCGCGGGTTGCCCAGGGTCTCCGCGAACAGCGCCTTGGTGTTCGGCCGGATCGCGGCCCGCCAGGCGTCGACGTCGTCCGGGTCGTCCACGAACGACACCTCGATGCCCAGCCGCGGCAGGGTGTGCCGGAACAGGTTGTACGTGCCGCCGTACAGCGAGGCACTGGAGACGATGTGGTCGCCCGCGCCCGCCAGGGTCAGCAGGGCGAGCGTCTCGGCGGCCTGCCCGGAGGCCAGCGCGACGGCGGCGACCCCGCCCTCCAGCGCGGCGATCCGCTGCTCGAACACGTCCTGCGTCGGGTTGTGGATGCGGGTGTAGATGTTGCCGGGCTCGGCGAGCGAGAACAGGTCTGCGGCGTGCCGGGTGTCCTTGAACACGAAGGACGTGGTCTGGTAGATCGGCGTGGCACGCGCCCCGGTCGCCGGGTCGGGCACCGCGCCGGCGTGGATCTGCCGGGTCTCGAAGGACCAGGCGGAGGTGTCGGGTCCGGCGGGCGGTTCGTCCGGGGTGTGACCGGCGGTGACCGAGTCGATGGGCTGGCTGCTCATGGTGCTCCTCGTGCGGTGCGGGCGCGGGTTCGGGCACGAGACAAGCACGGCCGGACAGCTCCGGACAGCCCGGCACGAACCCCGACACGAGGACTTCATGTACGCCACATCCCCGCAACACGGCCGCAGCACAGCCCGGTTACGACCGTGCCCCGGCCGGAGGAGTCCGGCCGGGGCACGCGCGTACAGCTGTCGCAGACGTCAGCTCAGCGAGCCGAGCGCCGCGTTCCAGGTGGCCGACGGGCGCATGACCGCGTCCGCCTTGGCCTTCTCCGGCTGGTAGTAGCCGCCGATGTCGGCCGGGGAGCCCTGCACCGCGAGCAGCTCCTCGACGATCTTCTGCTCATCGGCCGCGAGGGCCTCGGCGAACGGGGCGAACGCCTTCGCGAGGTCGGCGTCGTCGGTCTGCCTGGCCAGCTCCTGCGCCCAGTACAGGGAGAGGAAGAAGTGGCTGCCGCGGTTGTCGATGCCGCCGACCCGGCGGGTCGGGGACTTGTCCTCGTTGAGGAAGGTCGCCGTGGCGCGGTCCAGGGTGTCGGCGAGGACCTTGGCGCGGGTGTTGCCGGTGGCCTCGGCGTACTGCTCGAAGGCGGGCACCAGGGCGAAGAACTCGCCGAGGGAGTCCCAGCGCAGGTAGTTCTCCTTGACGAGCTGCTGGACGTGCTTCGGGGCGGAGCCGCCGGCGCCGGTCTCGAACAGGCCGCCGCCCGCCATCAGCGGGACGACCGACAGCATCTTGGCGCTGGTGCCCAGCTCCAGGATCGGGAAGAGGTCGGTCAGGTAGTCGCGCAGCACGTTGCCGGTCACCGAGATGGTGTTCTCGCCGCGGCGGATGCGCTCCACCGACAGCTTGGCGGCCTCGACCGGCGGCAGGATGCGGATGTCCAGGCCCTCGGTGTCGTGCTCCGGGAGGTACTGGTTGACCTTGGCGATCAGGTTGGCGTCGTGCGCGCGGGTCTCGTCCAGCCAGAACACGGCCGGGTCACCGGTGGCGCGGGCGCGGGTGACGGCCAGCTTGACCCAGTCGCGGATCGGGTCGTCCTTGGTCTGGCAGGCGCGGAAGATGTCACCTTCGGCGACCGGCTGCTCGATGAGCACGTTGCCGTCGGCGTCGACCAGGCGGACGGTGCCCGCGGCGGCGACCTCGAAGGTCTTGTCGTGCGAGCCGTACTCCTCGGCCTTCTGCGCCATCAGGCCGACGTTGGGGACCGTGCCCATGGTGGAGGGGTCGTAGGCGCCGTTGGCGCGGCAGTCCTCGATGACGGCCTGGTAGACACCGGCGTAGGAGGAGTCCGGGATCACCGCGAGGGTGTCGTGCTCCTCGCCGTCCGGGCCCCACATGTGGCCGGAGGTGCGGATCATCGCGGGCATGGAGGCGTCGACGATGACGTCCGAGGGGACGTGCAGGTTGGAGATGCCCTTGTCGGAGTCGACCATGGCGAGCGCGGGGCCCTCGGCCAGCTCGGCGTCGAAGGACGCCTTGATCTCGGCGCCCTCGGGCAGGCTCTCCAGGCCCTTGTAGATGCCGCCGAGGCCGTCGTTGGGGGACAGGCCGGCCGACTTCAGGGTCTGGCCGTACTTGGCGAACGTCTTCGGGAAGAAGGCACGCACCACGTGGCCGAAGACGATCGGGTCGGAGACCTTCATCATCGTGGCCTTCAGGTGCACGGAGAACAGGACGCCCTCCTCCTTCGCGCGGGCGACCTGCGCGGCGAGGAACTGCTCCAGCTCGGCGACGTGCATGACCGAGGCGTCGACGACCTCGTCCTTGCGGACCGTTACCGACTCGCGCAGCACGGTGGTGGTGCCGTCCTCGGCGACCAGCTCGATACGGAGCGTGCCGTCCTCGGGGATCACCACGGACTTCTCGGTGGAGCGGAAGTCGTTCTCACCCATGGTGGCCACGTTGGTCTTGGACTCGGAGGTCCAGGCGCCCATGCGGTGCGGGTGGGTCTTGGCGTAGTTCTTCACCGAGGCGGGGGCGCGGCGGTCGGAGTTGCCCTCACGCAGGACCGGGTTCACGGCGGAACCCTTGATCTTGTCGTAGCGGGCGCGGACCTCGCGCTCCTCGTCGGTCTTCGGGTCCTCGGGGTAGTCCGGCAGCGCGTAGCCCTTGGCCTGCAGCTCGGCGACGGCGGCCTTGAGCTGCGGGATGGACGCCGAGATGTTCGGCAGCTTGACGATGTTCGCGGCCGGCGTCTTGGCCAGGTCGCCCAGCTCGGCGAGCGCGTCCGGGATGCGCTGGTCCTCGTTCAGGTACTCCGGGAAGACGGCGATGATGCGCCCGGCCAGCGAGATGTCGCGGGTCTCCACGGGGACCCCGGCCTGCGCGGCGTACGCCTGGATCACCGGCAGGAACGAATGGGTCGCCAGGGCCGGCGCTTCGTCCGTGTAGGTGTAGATGATGGTCGAGTCAGTCACCGGGTGCTCCGCTCCACGTCTGCAACATTGCTCGACATCAAGATATCTCGTGACCGGGTCCGGTTCGACAGGGGTCCGGTGCCGACCGTTCAGCGCGCGCCGCCGGTCATCTCCCGCTCGATCCAGCGGCAGATCACCTCCACCACGTACACATGCTCGGCGCGGGTGAGGTCCCGGCCCTTGGGGATGCCGTGGCAGCGCAGCAGACAGGTCCGGCAGCAGGTCCCGGTGGCGTGCTGGGCGACGAAGACGGGGTGGCCCCGGTACGGGGTCTGCTTGCCGTCCTTGTACGGCCGGGCCGGGGCGAGCCGCCCCGCGATCAGGTCGTACGCGTGCCAGCGGATGGTGGCCGGGCCCTTCAGCTCGGCGGTGACCCGGTCGCGTCCGCGCAGGTGGAACTTGGCCCGGAACGGCTGCCGGGTGATCGAGTCGAGCCGGGCGTCGAGGGCCGCGAGGGAGGGCGGGGTGAAGGGCTCGGGCGTCGGCTCGGGCTCGGGATCGCGGGAAGAAGTCATACTATTTCGAGTTTAGCCCGGCGGCGTGAGCCCTGGACCGGGCGTGCCACGATGAGCCGGTGAGTGAAGAACCCCGCAAGCTGCTCGTGGACAAGACGCCCCTGCCCGACGGAATCGAGGAGCGGCTGCGGGCCCAGCTCACCTTCCTGGTGGAGGTGGACCGGCTCAAGACCGTGCTGCGTCAGTCGCCGCTCGCCGCGGCGGACCGCCGGGAGAACGACGCCGAGCACTCCTGGCACCTGGCCATGATGGTCGCGGTCCTCGCCGAGCACGCCGACGAACCCATCGATGTCGGCCACACCGTCGAGCTGGTGCTGCTGCACGACCTGGTGGAGATCTACGCCGGTGACACCCCGCTGTACGACAGCGCGGGCGGCGCAGGCCAGCAGGAGCGGGAGGCGGTCGCGGCCGACGACCTCTTCCGGCTGCTCCCGGACGACCAGGCCCGGCGGATGCGGGCGCTGTGGGACGAGTTCGAGGAGCGGGCCACTCCCGAGGCCCGGTTCGCCAAGGCCATGGACCGGCTCCAGCCGCTGCTGCTCAACTGGATGGCCCGCGGCGGCACCTGGCGCACCCCCGGCATCACCGCCGACGACGTCCGGGCCCGCAAGGCGGTGATCGGGGACGCCTCCGCCTCCCTGTGGACGGCGGGCCGGCACCTCATCGACGAGGGTGAGCGGCGGGGCTGGTCGCGCGGCACGGCGGACCAGGACTGAAAAAGGTGGCGGCGCCGGGAGGGCGCCGCCACCGGGCTCACTGCTCGGACGGTGACGGTGCCGTCACGTCGTCGGCCGTGCGCTGGTGAGGTATCAGCACCGACCCCTGCTGGAGCGCCACCGTGCGGGTCGGGGCCGGGATGCGGATGCCCTCCTCGCGGTAGCGGCGGTGCAGGCGCTTGATGAACTCGTGCTTGATCCGGAACTGGTCGCTGAACTCCCCGACGCCCAGGATGATCGTGAACCCGATCCGGGAGTCCCCGAAGGTGTGGAAGCGGATCGCTGCCTCGTGCTCCGGGACGGCACCGGTGATCTCGGTCATCACCTCGTTGACCACCTCGGCCGTCACCCGCTCCACGTGCTCCAGGTCCGAGTCGTAGCTCACCCCGGCCTGCACCAGCACCGTCAGCTCCTGCTCGGGGCGGGTGAAGTTGGTCATGTTGGTCTTGGCGAGCTGGCCGTTGGGGATGACCACCAGGTTGTTGGAGAGCTGGCGCACGGTCGTCTGACGCCAGTTGATGTCGACGACGTACCCCTCCTCGCCGCTGCTCAGCCGGATGTAGTCGCCGGGCTGCACGGTCTTGGAGGCGAGGATGTGGATGCCGGCGAACAGGTTGGCCAGCGTGTCCTGGAGTGCCAGGGCGACCGCCAGACCGCCGACGCCCAGGGCGGTGAGCAGCGGGGCGATCGAGATGCCGAGGGTCTGCAGGACCACCAGGAAGCCGATGGCCAGCACCAGGACACGGGTGATGTTGACGAAGATGGTCGCCGAGCCCGCCACGCCCGAGCGGGACTGGGTGACGCTCTGCACCAGGCCCGCGATCACCCGGGCCGCCGACAGCGTCACCACGAAGATCAGCCAGACCTGGAGGGACTGGTTGACGTGGTGCTGCACGGTACGGGTCAGCGGCAGCACGGCCGCGCCCACCGCGATGCCGCTCGCTATCGCGGCCCACGGCACGACCGAGCGCAGCGCGTCCACGATGACGTCGTCCCCGCTCCACCGGGTCCGCTTGGCATGCTTGGCCAGCCAGCGCAGCACCGTGCGGGACAGAAAGGCCAGCACCAGGCCGGCGGCCAGCGCGATGCCGGCGAGCACCAGGTCGTCCAGGGTCGGCGTGCGGTTCACCGGGCGCCTCCGGTAGCCGAAACGGCGGTGTGGAGCCTGCTGTGAAGTCTCGTCACGTTGTCACCTGTTCGCTGTCCGGGGTGTGCGAACGTGCCCTCGGCCCGAAGGTCCGACGAAGGGCACGTGCCGTCATCCTGCCGCATGCGCGAGGCCCTGAAATGCCGTGCGGACACTCGGTGCGGGAGTCAGCTTTTCCTGACATATCGTCACTTACACTGGCGCTCGTCACTCAGCGTGAGGATGAATATGAGAAGCGTGACTCAAGCGCTGCGCAACTCGCGGCGTCCCTTCGTGCTCGGTGCCGCGCTGACCATCGCGCTCGTTGTGCAGTCGGCCGTCATCGTCGAACAGCACCTCCAGATCCAGGGGTTGCAGACGCAGTCCGTCGACTTCCAGGAGAGCCTGGAGCCCGGCCCTCCCGGTCCCTCCGGTCCGGCCGGCCCCACCGGCCCCGCCGGCCCCATCGGGCCGCCCGGAAAGGACGGCAAGGACGGCACGGACGGAAAGGACGGGCCGCCCGGCAAGGACGGCAAGGACGGAAAGGACGGCAAGGACG
>NZ_WWKH01000496.1:0-7599 GCF_009865595.1 Streptomyces sp. SID1328
GCCGGCGGCGGGCGCGGCGGGCTGATCGCGGCGGTACTGGTGGCCGCGCTGGTCGCGGGTGGTCTGGGCGGCGGCCTCGGCTACACCCTGGCCAAGGACAACGACGGCCAGGGCTCCACCACCGTCTCCGCCGCGGACAACGGCGCCTCGCAGGTCAAGCGGGCGCCGGGCACCATCGCGGGCGTGGCCTCCAAGGCGCTGCCCAGCACGGTGACCATCGAGGCGGAGAGCAACAGCGGCGAGGGCGGCACGGGCACCGGGTTCGTCTTCGACACCCAGGGCCACATCGTCACCAACAACCACGTGGTCGCCGAGGCGGTCGGCGGCGGCAAGCTGTCCGCCACCTTCCCCGACGGCCGCAAGTACGCCGCCGAGGTCGTGGGACACGCCCAGGGCTACGACGTGGCCGTCATCAAGCTGAAGAACGCGCCCTCGGACCTCAAGCCGCTCTCCCTCGGCAACTCCGACCAGGTCGCGGTGGGCGACGAGACGATCGCCATCGGCGCCCCCTTCGGGCTGTCCAACACGGTGACGACCGGCATCATCAGCGCCAAGAACCGCCCGGTGGCCTCCAGCGACGGCAGCTCCAGCAGCAAGGCGTCCTACATGAGCGCCCTGCAGACAGACGCGTCGATCAACCCGGGCAACTCCGGCGGCCCGCTGCTCAACGCCTCCGGCGCGGTGATCGGCATCAACTCCGCGATCCAGTCCACCAGCGGCGGCAGCTTCGGCTCCGGCCAGTCCGGCTCGATCGGCCTCGGGTTCGCCATCCCGATCAACCAGGCCAAGTACGTCGCCCAGCAGCTCATCAAGTCCGGCAAGCCGGTGTACGCCAAGATCGGTGCCTCGGTCTCCCTGGAGGAGTCCACCGACGGCGCGAAGATCACCGACCAGGGCGCGGGCGGCGCGGACGCGGTCGAGTCGGGCGGCCCCGCCGCCAAGGCCGGCCTCAAGCCGGGCGACGTCATCACCAAGCTGGACGACTCCGTCATCGACAGCGGCCCCACCCTGATCGGCGAGATCTGGACCCACAAGCCCGGCGACAAGGTCAAGGTCACCTACACCCGGGGCGGTGACCAGCACACCGTCGACCTCACCCTCGGCTCCCGAGTCGGCGACAGCTGAGCCAGGTCCCCCGCCCGCCCCTCGCTCCCGGTACGCTGTACCCCGCTCCGCCCCAGGTGGGCGAAGCGGGGAGGTGTGCCCGAGCGGCCTAAGGGAACGGTCTTGAAAACCGTCGTGGCAGCGATGTCACCGTGGGTTCAAATCCCACCGCCTCCGCGCAGGTCCTGGATGTTGCAGGTCAGAAGGGGTGTCCCTCGATCAGGGGCGCCCCTTCTGCATGCGCCTTTCTCACCTTGATCCGGCCCTGTCGCGTTGTGGGAAAGCCCCCGCCCTCCGGCTCGCGCTCCGGACGACGGGGGCCTCGGGTGTCCATGCGATCAGTTGTTGTTCTTCATGGTGGAGCCGGTGCCTCCCGGCTCCTTCGGCGCCCAGCTGGGAGCTTGGGTGGCGTCCTTGAAATCGGTCGACTTCATCAGAACCCGCCAGTCCTCCTTGCCCGCATCGCCGTCGAGCCGAACGGTGAACTCTTTGACCTGGTGGGTGCCATGGAAGTACAGGACCACGACTTGGCGTTCTGAACCGTCGTCATAGAAATCGCCGGTCACTTTGCCGCGGGCGCCGGCTCCGAAGCCCTTGATCCAGTCCTCGGCGGTCCTTTTGGCTACCGCATCGCTGCTGTCGCTGGTTGCCAGCTTGCGGAGCTCAGCCGTCTTGCCGTCGGCGATGTCCCACACCAGCTCTTGCGCCACCAGCAACGAGCCGGTGGAGGGATACCCGACCACGTGCAACGGCTCGTGGTCGGCGTACGCCTGCTCGTAGGACGCGCCCGGCCCTCTGGCATCAGCGGAGCTGCTGTGGAGAACAGCACATCCAGACGTCAGCAACGCTGCTGCTGCCGTCAATCCCGCCGCTGCATGGCTCTGCTTCAACCTCGGCATCTCACGTTCCTTGCTGCTAGCGGGACTTGGGCCTGACGATCGTGACCTTCTGGATCGGGTTCGAGGTGTGACTGTACCGATTGATCACTTCACTGAGAGTGGTCTGGTTCTTCAGGCCATGCTGAACGATCCCCGTGCGGAGACAGTTCGTGCCGGAGGAGATCGGTCAACTGCCGAGGCCCCTGTGTGGACCACGGCCCCGATACGAGGTCCGATCTCGGTGCGCTGTATCCGCTCCCTCTCAGGTGGGCGGCAGCGGGACGGGTGGCCCGAGCGGCCTGAGGCAACGGTCTTGAGAACCGTCGTGGCAGCGATGTCATTGTGGGTTCACAGCCCATCGCCTCCGCAGAGATAAGGAGAAGGGGCGCCCCCGGCCAGGGGGGCGCCCCTTCTGCGTGCGCCGCGTTATGCCTTCGCGTCCTCCGGGTACCACCGCAGCTCGATCGTGTTGCCGTCCGGGTCCTGGACGTAGATCGACGTCGCCTCGCCGCGCGCGCCCGAGCGCTGGACCGGGCCCTCCAGGACGGTGAAGCGGCCGGTGGCGATGATCTCGGCCCAGTCCAGGGGGTCCACGACGAGGCAGAAGTGGTCGACGTTGGAGTCGGAGCGGGGGCCCTCGACGATGTCGATGATCGTGTCCGGGGTGATGCGGACGGAGGGGAAGGGGGCCTTGCCGGCGCGCCATTCGTCGACGTTCTCCGGCTGGAGGCCGAGGAGCGTGGTGTAGAAGCCGAGGGAGCGTTCGACGTCGGCGACCTTGAGGACCAGGTGGTCGAATGCCTTGACGTGCAGGGCGGGCACTTTGCCTCCAGAGGCTGTCGGGGACGGGTCCACGATCCACCGGTGCGGGGGCTTCATCAAGGTCCCCCCGCCCTCCGCGCCGCCGAAGCCAACGTCGCCCGTGCCTCCGCCTCCGGCAGGCCGGTGTCCAGGGCCGCGTCCAGGAGGGGGTCCGCCAGCGCGGCCCCCATGCCCTGTTCCCACGCCCGGCACGCCGCCCAGAAGAGGCGGGAGTTGCGCTCGCCCTCGTGCGCGGTGCGGACGAAGTGGAGCAGGGCCGCGCCGCCGTCGGCCGGGTGCGCCCGCGAAGGCCGGGGCGGCGGGGGCAGGAGGAGGTGCAGCAGGGCCGGGGGACAGGGCGCCGGGCGGAGATGGGCGGTGCCCGGCGCCGTCGCGTACGTACCGCGGGTGCCCCGTGAGCCGGGGCCGACCAGGTAGCCGCCCGCGCCCCGGATGTCGATACCGGGCGCCAGCCGGCTCGCGGAGTTGGGGACCGCCACGTCCGGCGGCCCGGTGAGCCAGAGATGGCGGCCGCCGCTCGGGGTGAGGACGACGACCGTCTCGGGGATCGTGAACCGGTGCCGTACCGCGAGGGCGCGCAGCGCGGCCGGGGAGTCCGTGCCGGGCTTGGTGTCCAGGTCGACGCCGATCAGATGGTGCGGGGGCAGCCCGCAGGCGATGCCGTACCCGGTGGCCCAGGGCGCGGCGGCGAACAGGGCGCGCACGCGCGCGGGGTCGGCGGAGGCGTCGTGCACCCCGTGCCCGAGCCGTCCGCACTCGCCGTGGCAGGGCGGGTGCGCGGGGTCGTCGTGGTGCGGGGAACGCAGCGCCGGGAGCTTCCGCCGGGACAGGGGGATGACGGCCAGTCCGCGCTCGGCGGCTGACAGCGCGTGGGCGAGGGCCAGCGGCGTGGCCTGCCGGTCGGAGGTGGCCATGACTCCATGGTCGTACGTGCGTTCGAGTATGGGAAGTGGGCGAGGATGTCCGGTCTGCACAGCAAGGCGAAGAAATGTGGTGATGGTGGTTTATCGACTTGTCCTCACGCTTGCGTGGTAATCGTCCCCCTGAGGGGATTGGGCCGGGGCCGGGCGGGCAGTACTCCGGTGCGACGCCGCAGGAACCGAGTCGGGATGGTCGGCCAACCTCCCTGACTCAAGCCGTAGTCGGGTCTGGAGGAAGAGATGGACAGCAGTCACCGCGGACCTCTCCGGTGAGCCGGGGGCGGGGTCCCTGGGGAGGGACTCCGCCGGGGTGTGCTTCGGGGTCATGACAGCGGCGCGGCCGGCACTTCGGTGCCCGCCGCGCCGCTGCCGTACGCCCGGCCCGGCCTGGTCCGTACGCGTGCCGCGCCCTGCCCCGACAACCCCTCCGGGACAACCCCCAGGCCGGGTGGAGGCTCACTCCACCTTCAGGAGGTCCGGCGCACCCCACCCCTACAACCTGAGGCGGACCCGGCTTCGGGACCTCCGGCCGATCCCCGGCGCCGTACCCGCTCCTAGCGTGGAGACATGACCGCACCCGTCTGCATCAGCGCCTCGGCCGCCGCCGCACCAGCGCGGCAGACTCTCCCCCACCCCCGGCTCGCACCGGCCGGGACCTCGCTGTACCCCTCCTTCGCCTCCTACGTCCGTGCCCGCCACCCCGCCCTGCTGCGCACCGCCCGCTCGCTCACCGCCAACCCGAGCGACGCCGAGGACCTGCTGCAGACCGCGCTGGCCAAGACGTACGTCGCCTGGGAGCGCATCGAGGACCACCGGGCGCTGGACGGCTATGTGCGCCGCGCCCTGCTCAACACCCGTACCTCGCAGTGGCGCAGACGCCGGGTGGACGAGTTCGCCTGCGACGAGCTGCCCGAGCCCGAGCCGCGTCCCGGCGCCGACGACCCGGCCGAACGGCAGGCACTGCGCGACGCGATGTGGCGGGCGATCCTGCGCCTGCCCGCGCGCCAGCGGGCGATGGTCGTCCTGCGCTACTACGAGGACCTCAGCGAGGCCCAGACCGCCGAGCTGCTCGGGGTCTCGGTCGGCACCGTGAAGTCCGCCGTCTCCCGCGCCCTCGGCAAACTCCGCGAGGACCCGGAACTCGGTCACGCCCGCTGAGAAGCAGAAGCACCGCCACGAGGCGCAGCCCACAGCGCGACTTTCCCTGCCCCTAGTGACATACCGCGCGGTATGTGCGCAGAATCAGCGCGACTCTACTTCCGTACAGGCAACGCTGCCGGGGAGGACGCCCGCTGTGCTGAGCACCATGCAGGACGTACCGCTGCTGATCTCGAGGATTCTGACCCACGGCGCGACCGTGCACGGGTCGTCCCTGATCACCACCTGGACCGGCGAGGCCGAGCCGCACCGGCGCACCTTCGCCGAGATCGGCACCCGCTCCGCCCAGCTCGCGCACGCCCTGGCCGACCTCGGGGTGCGGGACGACGACCGGGTCGCGACCCTGATGTGGAACAACGCCGACCACGTGGAGGCGTACTTCGCCATCCCGTCCATGGGCGCCGTACTGCACACGCTCAACCTGCGGCTGCCCGCCGAGCAGCTCGCGTGGATCATCAACCACGCGGCCGACCGTGTGATCATCGTCAACGGCTCGCTGATCCCGCTCCTCGCGCCCCTGCTGCCGCAGCTCCCCACCGTCGAGCACATCGTGGTGTCCGGCCCCGGCGACCGTGCCCCGCTCGCGGGCGGCACCGCCCGGCTTCACGAGTACGAGGAACTGCTCGCCGGCCACCCGGAGACGTACGACTGGCCCGAGCTGGACGAACGCCGGGCCGCCGCCATGTGCTACACCTCCGGCACCACCGGCGACCCCAAGGGCGTGGTGTACAGCCACCGTTCGGTCTACCTGCACTCCATGCAGGTCAACATGACCCAGTCGATGGGCCTGACCGACCAGGACACCTCGCTGGTGGTCGTCCCGCAGTTCCACGTCAACGCCTGGGGCCTGCCGGACGCCGCGTTCATGACCGGCGTCAACCTGCTGATGCCGGACCGGTTCCTCCAGCCGGTGCCGCTCGCCGAGATGATCGCGGCCGAGCGCCCGACGCACGCCGCCGCCGTTCCCACCATCTGGCAGGGCCTGCTCGCCGAACTCGGCGCCAACCCCCGCGACGTCTCCTCCCTCGTCCAGGTCACCATCGGCGGCGCGGCCTGTCCGCCCTCCCTGATGGAGGCGTTCGACGCGCTCGGCATGCGGGTCTGCCACGCCTGGGGCATGACGGAGACCTCTCCGCTCGGCACGGTCGCCCGGCCGCCCGCCCACGCGATCGGCACCGAGAAGGAGTTCGCCTACCGGCTCACCCAGGGCCGCTTCCCCACCTCCGTCGAGGCCCGCCTCACCGGCCCCGGCGGCGAACGCCTGCCCTGGGACGGCGAGTCGGCGGGCGAGCTGGAGGTGCGCGGCCCCTGGATCGCGGGCGCCTACTACAACGGCCCCGGCGCCGAACCCCTGCGCCCCGACGACAAGTTCAGCGCGGACGGCTGGCTGAAGACCGGCGACGTCGGCACCATCTCCCCCGACGGCTACCTCACCCTGACCGACCGCGCCAAGGACGTCATCAAGTCGGGCGGCGAGTGGATCTCGTCGGTCGCGCTGGAGAACGCCCTGATGGCCCACCCGGACGTCGCCGAGGCCGCCGTGGTCGCCGTGCCGGACGAGAAGTGGGACGAACGCCCGCTGGCCACCGTGGTGTTGAAGGAGGGCGCGGCGGTCGGTTTCGAGGCGCTGCGGCTCTTCCTCGCCGAGGAGTGCGGGATCGCCCGCTGGCAGCTCCCCGAGCGCTGGACGATCGTCGAGACGGTCCCGAAGACCAGCGTCGGCAAGTTCGACAAGAAGGTGCTGCGCAGGCGGTACGCGGACGGGGAACTGGACGTCACGCGGCTCTGAGCCTTCTTGACCGACAGGGGGCCGGGGGTACAACACCCCCGGCTCCCTTTGTCAGTTGGTGCCGATCCGGGCCAGCAGGTCCACGATCCGCCCCTGCACCTCGTCGCTGGTGGACCGCTCCGCGAGGAACAGCACCGTCTCGCCCGAGGCCAGCTTCGGCAGGTCCGCCTGCTCGACCGCCGCCGTGTAGACGACCAGCGGGGTCCGGTCGAGCTGCCCGTTGGCGCGCAGCCAGTCCACGATCCCGGCCTGACGCTGCTTGGTCCGCATCAGGTCCATCACCACGAGGTTCGGCCGGAACTGCCCGGCCAGCGTCACCGCGTCGGCGTCGCTCGCGGCCCGCGCCACCTGCATCCCGCGCCGCTCCAGCGTCGCGGTGAGCGCCAGCGCGATCTCCGCGTGCTCCTCGATCAGCAGCACCCGGGGCGGATGCTGCTCGCTGTCGCGCGGGGCCAACGCCTTGAGCAGGACGGCCGGGTCGGCGCCGTACGCCGCCTCGCGGCTCGCCTGGCCGAGACCGGCCGTCACCAGCACCGGCACCTCGGCGGCCACCGCCGCCTGGCGCAGCGACTGCAGCGCGGTCCGGGTGATCGGGCCGGTCAGCGGGTCCACGAACAGCGCGGCGGGGAACGCCGCGATCTGCGCGTCGACCTCCTCGCGCGAGTGCACGACCACCGGCCGGTAGCCACGGCTGCTCAGCGCCTCCGACGTCGTCACGTCCGGCGCGGGCCACACCAGCAGCCGGCGCGGGTTGTCCAGCGGCTCCGGGGGCAGCTCGTCGTCCATCGGCTGCGGACGCGGGGTGTCCGCGACCTCCACCGCGCCGCCGGGACCGTCCAGCGGCTCGGGCCCCTCGGCCGCGTTCGCGTCCGGGGCCCCTATGGCGTACGACCGGCCCACGCCCTCGGTGCCCGGAGCCCGGCGCGGC
>NZ_WWKH01000497.1:0-4185 GCF_009865595.1 Streptomyces sp. SID1328
CGCGGGCACCGCCCGCCCGGCGCGCCGCCAGGCCACGATCCGGTCGGCCAGGAAGCGCAGCTCCTCCCGGTAGGGCAGTGCGTCCGGAGTACGCAGCAGGGTCCGGGAGAGCAGCCGGGCGGCCCACCAGGACGCGGGGTCGAGATCGAGGGCGTCGGCCAGCTCCCGCAGCCGGAAGGCGAGTTGACGAGGTCCGTGACGGCGCCCGAGGAGCAGCAGGGCTTGCACCACGGGTCCGATCCGGTGGTGGGGCACCGGCATCGCCCCGGACGGCCGCTCGGCGCGTGGGCGGTGGACCAGGACGTGCAGCGCCTCGTCCAGGTCGAGATGCGTGCCCTGCACCCAGTCCGCGAACTCCTCGTGCGCGAACCGGTATCCCCGCCCGGAGCGGACCAGCAGCCCCTCGTCCAGGACGGCCGACGCCCACCCGGTGCCGCCACCGAGCCGGGCCGGGGCGCGCCCGGGCGGGAAGAGGGCCACGAAGCTCTCCCGTTCCAGCAGGCCCTGCCCGTGCCCGAGCGCACGCCGGGCGGCCTCGTGCACCTGCCCGGCGACCCGGGTGGCGAGGCGTCGTACGGCGGCGGCGCCGAGCCCGTTGGCGGCGGCGATCCGCTCGGCGATGCGGAGGCACGTCAGGTCGAGGTGGGCGGCGAAGACGTCGTGCCGGTGCAGCGGGTGCGGGGGCGTGTCGAGCGGCAGCTCGGACAGCAGGCGCAGGGCGAGCGGGTGCCGGCCGTCGGCGTCGGAGAGGGCGCCCTCGGGGACGCCGTACCGGGAGCGGGCGGTACGGGCCTCCTTGCGGGTGAGCCCGGTCAGGCGCAGGCGCGCGGGGAACTCCTCGGCGACGCTCTCCCAGAACTCCTCCCCGCAGGCCAGCACCAGCCGGGTCCCCGTGGTCCGCAGCCACGCGACGGTCTTTCTGGCCCACTCGGGCAGCAGGGCGGGCGGCATCTCCTCGGGGGCGTCGAGACAGAGCAGCAGCGGGCGCCCCTCTCGCGCGGCGAGCGCGGCCAGCGGTTCGGGGTCGAGGTCACCGAGGTCGGCGGGGCGGGCCGGTCCGGATGCGGCGGCCACGGGCGCGGCCCGCTCCAGCGCGCGGCGGACGGCGTCGGCCACGGAGTCGTCGGTGTCCCTCAGGTCGGCCCCGCGCAGCCACAGCGTGGGAGCCGGGGCCTCGCCCTGCCGGCGCCGTCCGGCGAGTGCCGCCAGCTCGGTCGTACGGCCGCTGCCGGGGTCACCGGTGAGCGCGAGCACGGGGTGCGGACCCGCCATGTGGTCGGCCAACTCCCCTGCCACCGAGGCGCGTTCGACGATCCCGGGCAGCCCGGTGAGGGTGCCGGGCGGGCCGTCCTGGCTGACGGAGGCGGCGCAGAGCTGAATGACCCCGGCGAGGTTGAGGTCGATGCCGTAGGCCGGGACGGTGGTCGTGTTGCGGGCGAGCAGCGCGGTGAGCTCGGGGTCCGCCTCTTCGGCGGGGCGTACGGGAGCGGCGAAGGCGGAGTCCCGGCCGGGGGAGCGCAGAGAGGCGCCGAGGACGCCGAGGACCGTGCCGGTACGGGCGTCGAGCACGGGCCCGCCGGTGGTGCCTCCGCCGGACCGCAGCGCGTCGCGGGCTGCGGTGCCGAGTGCGAGTTCCAGCGCGTCGTCCAGCACCTGGCTGCGGTCCCCGACGGGACAGGCGGCCGGGGCGGCGGTGAGCACCCGCGCCTCGCGCCAGCCGCCGGCGGCGACCCGTACGTAGGTGCCCGCCTCGATCCGGTCGCGCACGGTCAGCGGCAGCGGGGCGACGCCCAGGTTCTCGGTACGGACGAGCGCCAGCCCGTGGCGCGGCAGCGGCACGACGGCCTCGGCATCGACCACGCGCGTGCGGTCGTCGGCGGCGCACAGCACGAGCCGGCCCGCGCCCTCGACGGCCTCGTGGCTGGTGAGCAGGGTGCCCTGGTGGTCGGCGAGGAAGCCGACGCCGCGCAGGCGTCCGGCGAGATCGCGGATCTGCACCAGGGCGTCCGTGCGCTCGCCCAAGCCGCCGCTCCCCGTTCGCGGCCCCTCTCCCGCCATCGTTCTGCCTCCCCAGCCGTGCACCCGCGTCTCACCTCGACGGTAGGCGGGCGATGATCACCGGAACAGGGCGCGGGGAGAAAGCGCCCCCTTCCACTCCCCCGGTTCACTCCGAGCGCCCGGCCGGACGGGTGAATCGGCGGTGCGGAGTGGATAGACCTCAGAGGTGGGGGAACCGAGGGGGGACCGTGGAGCGGCGGATGTGGCACGTACCCCGTGACCGCCGCTCCACGGGCACAAGACCTGCTCAGCCGAAGACGGCGAGGCTCTTGGCCTTGCCCTTCTGCTCCTCGACCAACGCGAGGAAGCGGCCCTCGGGGTCGAACACCGCGATGGGACCGGCGCCCGCGTACACCTCGGGCATCTCCAGCCGGACGCCGTTGAGCAGCAGCCTGCCCCGCTTGGCGTCCACGTCCCAGCGCGGGAACGCGGCGGAGGCGGCCTCCGCGACCGGCATCACGGTCAGCTCCGCCTGGAGCTGGTCCAGGGTCCGCGCGGAGTCCAGCTTGTACGGGCCGACCCGCGTCCGGCGCAGCGCCGTGAGGTGGCCGCCGACGCCCAGGTCGGCGCCCAGGTCGCGCGCGAGGGCGCGGATGTAGGTGCCGGAGGAGCACACCACGGAGACGACCAGGTCGAGCACGGGGGTGCCGTCCTCGGCGACCGCGTCGCGGACGTCGTACACCGTGAAGGAGGAGACGGTCACCGGGCGGGCCGGGATCTCGAAGTCCTCGCCCTCACGGGCCCGCTTGTAGGAGCGCACACCGTCGATCTTGATGGCGCTGACCTTGGACGGCACCTGCATGATGTCGCCGCTGAGCTTGGCGATCCCGGCGTCGATCGCCTCGCGGGTCACCTTGGACGCGTCCGTGGAGGAGGAGATCTCCCCCTCGGCGTCGTCGGTGAGGGTGTTCTGGCCGAGCCGGACGGTGCCCAGGTACTCCTTCTCGGTCAGGGCGAGGTGCCCGAGGAGCTTGGTGGCGCGCTCCAGACCGAGGACGAGGACACCGGTGGCCATGGGGTCGAGGGTGCCGGCGTGGCCGACGCGGCGGGTCCGGGCGATCCCGCGCATCTTGGCGACCACGTCGTGCGAGGTGAAGCCCGACGGCTTGTCCACGATGACAAGGCCGTCGGGCGGGGTGGGCTTGGCTGTCATTCTGCGGCGTCGTCCGTCTCGTCGTCGGACTCCGGCTTGCGGTACGGGTCCGCGCCACCGGCGTACGCGGCGCCCGAGGACGCCTCGCGCACCTGGGCGTCGGACTGCCGGGCCCGGTCGAGGAGGTCCTCGATGTTGCGGGCCGTGTCCGGCAGGGCGTCCGCGACGAAGGTCAGGGTCGGCGTGAACTTCACCCCGGCCGCGCGGCCGACCTCGGAGCGCAGGATGCCCTTGGCGCTCTCCAGGCCGGCGGCGACGGCCTGCCGCTCCTCGTCGTCGCCGTAGACCGTGTAGAAGACGGTCGCCTCCCGCAGGTCACCCGTGACCCGCGTGTCCGTGATGGTGACGTGCGAGCCGAGCCGCGGGTCCTTGATCCCACGCTGCAGCTTCTGGGCCACCACCTCCCGGATGAGGTCCGCCAGCCTTTTCGCCCGAGCGTTGTCGGCCACTGGTCCGTCTCCCGTTCTTTCTTCTTCTTCGCGTTTCTTCGGTCAGTCGTCGTCGCCGTGGAAGCGCCGTCGCACGGACAGCAGCTCCACTTCCGGGCGGGCGGCGACCAGCCGTTCGCACTGGTCCAGTACGTCGGTGAGGTGCGCCGCGTCGCCGGACACCGTGGCGAGGCCGATGAGCGCTCGCCGGTGCAGGTCCATGTGGTCCACCTCGGCCGCGCTCACGGAGTACTTCCGCTGGAGTTCGGCGACGATCGGGCGGACGACGGAGCGCTTCTCCTTCAGCGAGTGGACATCGCCGAGGAGGAGGTCGAAGGACAGAGTCCCCACGTACATGTGAAACCGGTTAACCCGCCGGTCCGGGATCGGTGGTCTAAGCACCGTACCGCTTACCCGCCGGTGGCTCGACAGGGTTTCCCCGCCACCGGGGGGTCCGCCCCCAGACCCCCGGCCCAAGCCCACCCGCCACCCGAGACTGTCGGCTGAACAGCCGACCGAGACGGGTGGGCGGGTGGGCAAAAGGAG
>NZ_WWKH01000498.1:0-3635 GCF_009865595.1 Streptomyces sp. SID1328
GGTCGAGGTTGTTGGTGGGCTCGTCCAGCAGCAGCACGTTGGCCGAGGAGACGACCAGGGTGGCGAGCGCGAGGCGGGTCTTCTCGCCGCCGGAGAGGACCCCGGCCGGCTTGTCGACGTCGTCGCCGGAGAAGAGGAACGAGCCGAGCACCTTGCGGACCTCGACCAGGTCCATGTCCGGGGCGGCAGAGCGCATGTTCTCCAGCACCGAGCGCTCGGGGTCCAGGGTCTCGTGCTCCTGGGCGTAGTAGCCCAGCTTGAGGCCGTGGCCGGGGACGACCGCGCCGGTGTCGGGCTGCTCGACACCGCCGAGCAGACGCAGCAGGGTGGTCTTGCCGGCGCCGTTGAGGCCGAGGATGACGACGCGGGAGCCCCTGTCGATGGCCAGGTCGACGTCGGTGAAGATCTCCAGCGAGCCGTACGACTTCGACAGGCCCTCCGCCATCAGCGGGGTCTTGCCGCAGGGGGCGGGCTCGGGGAAGCGGAGCTTGGCGACCTTGTCGGACTGGCGCACCGCCTCCAGGCCGGAGAGCAGCTTGTCGGCGCGGCGGGCCATGTTCTGCGCGGCGACCGTCTTGGTGGCCTTGGCGCGCATCTTGTCGGCCTGCGAGTGCAGGGCGGCGGCCTTCTTCTCGGCGTTGGCACGCTCGCGCCTGCGGCGCTTCTCGTCGGCCTCGCGCTGCTGCTGGTAGAGCTTCCAGCCCATGTTGTAGACGTCGATCTGGGAGCGGTTGGCGTCCAGGTAGAACACCTTGTTGACCACCGTCTCGACCAGGTCGACGTCGTGGGAGATCACGATGAAGCCGCCGCGGTAGGTCTTGAGGTAGTCCCGCAGCCAGACGATCGAGTCGGCGTCGAGGTGGTTGGTCGGCTCGTCGAGCAGCAGGGTGTCGGCGTCCGAGAACAGGATGCGGGCCAGCTCGATACGGCGGCGCTGACCACCGGAGAGGGTGTGCAGCGGCTGGCCGAGCGCGCGGTCGGGCAGGTTGAGCGCGGCGGCGATGGTGGCGGCCTCGGCCTCGGCGGAGTACCCGCCCTTGGTGAGGAACTCGGTCTCCTGGCGCTCGTACTGGCGCAGGGCCTTCTCGCGGGTGGCGCCGGAGCCGTTGGCGATGCGCTGCTCGTTCTCCCGCATCTTGCGGATCAGCACGTCGAGGCCGCGGGCGGAGAGGATGCGGTCGCGGCCGAGGACGTCGAGGTCGCCGGTGCGGGGGTCCTGCGGGAGGTAGCCGACCTCACCGGAGCGGGTGATGGTGCCGGCGGCCGGGATGCCGTCACCGGCCAGGCACTTGGTGAGGGTGGTCTTGCCCGCGCCGTTGCGGCCGACGAGGCCGATGCGGTCACCCTTGGCGACACGGAAGGTGGCGTTCTCGATGAGGACGCGCGCACCGGCGCGCAGCTCGATACCGGAGGCGGAGATCACGGACATACTCCTGGGCGTACGTGGTTGACGGATGGGCGGCTGTCGAGGGCGTTCCCGCCGTCTAATGCGCGAGGAGAATGGCCATGGGGCCAGTCTAACGGGGGCGGGCAAGCCCTTTTCCTGCCTCGGGAGGCAGGTGTGGGGACTCTCGGGGTACAGATGCCGCGTGAGCTGCGGGCCACGGTGTGACGGGTCGGCCGGAAGCTCGCGAAAGCCGATGGAAGCCGACAGAAGGTGACGGGCTGTGCAGTTCGACGACGACGCGAATCTGGACACCTCCGAGGTGCGGGACGTGCGCGGGAGCCGGGTGCCGGGCGGCCGGGCGACGATCGGCGGGGGTGTCGTCGGGCTGGTCGGGCTGCTGCTGGCGCTGTTCCTGGGCGTCGGCCCGGACCAGCTCGGGCTCTCCTCGGGCGGTGACGGGACCACGTCCCAGCCCTCCTCGGTGAGCGAGGTCCAGCAGTCCTGCCGTACCGGCCGGGACGCGAACACCCGCGAGGACTGCCGGGCGGTCGCGGTGGTCAACAGCGTGCAGGACTACTGGTCGGGCGAGTTCCGGCAGCAGGGGAAGCGGTACACCCCGGCGGAGACGTATCTCTTCAGCGGTCAGGTCCGTACCGCCTGCGGGGCGGCGACGGCGGCGGTGGGGCCGTTCTACTGCCCCGGTGACCAGCGGGTCTATCTGGACCTGGGCTTCTTCGACGAACTGCGCACGAAGTTCGGGGCGAGCGGGGGCCCCTTCGCGCAGGCGTACGTGATCGCGCACGAGTACGGCCACCACGTGCAGGACCTGATGGGCACGCTGGGCCGGACCCAGGACGGGACGACCGGCGAGAACAGCAGCTCGGTCCGGGTCGAGCTGCAGGCGGACTGCTATGCCGGGGTGTGGGCGCACCACGCGACGACGACGCCGGACGAGTCGACGGGCAAGCCGCTGATCACCAGCCTGACCCCGGCGGACATCAAGGACGGGCTGAACGCGGCGGCGGCCGTGGGCGACGACCGTATCCAGCAGGAGTTCCAGGGGAAGGTGACCCCGGAGACCTGGACGCACGGGTCCTCGCTGCAGCGGCAGCAGTGGTTCGACCAGGGGTACCGGACGGGCGATCCGGACCGGTGCAACACGTTCGGCTGAGGCGCTGTCAGTCCCGGCTGCGAGACTGAGGGGACGAAGCCGGACGGAACCGTTCACTAGGGAGTGATCGGCATGGCGGACACCAGCGGACGCCCCAGCGTGTACCCGACGGTGCTGTACGCGGACGCGCGGGCGGCGATCGCGCAGCTCACGCGGGCACTGGGCTTCACCGAGCTGGCGGTGTACGAGTCGGAGGACGGTACGGTCCTGCACGCCGAGCTGGCCCAGGGGAACGGGGCGGTGATGCTGGGGTCCAAGGGGCGCGGCGGTGTCTTCGCCGAGGCGATGGGCAGCGGCGGCCCGGTGGGGGTGTACGTGGTGGTGGACGACGTGGACGCCCATCACCGGCGCGCGGTGGAGCACGGGGTGGAGATCCTGGCGCCCCCGACGGACCAGGACTACGGCGCGCGGGACTACCTGGCGCGGGACGCCGAGGGCAACGTCTGGAGCTTCGGCACGTACGCCCCCGCGCTGTCTTCCTGAGCGGCGGGGGCGTTCCGGCGGGTCCCGCTCAGCCTCCGGTGTGCACCTGGAAGGCGGCCCGGCGCACGGCCTTGGCGAGGGCGGGGTCGGGGTGGGCGGCGGCGAGCGCGACCAGGACCTGCACGGTGCGGGGGTGTCCGACGGACCGGACCTCCTCCAGCAGGGCGGGGACGGTGGGCTGGACCGCCGCCTCCAGGTGCCGGACGAGCATGTCGGTCTCGCCGTGGTCGGCGACGGCGGCCGCGGTGTCGACCCACAGCCAGGTGGCTTCCTCGCGGGTGAGGACCTCGTGGGCGTCCTCCGGGTCGACGCCGTCGTACTCGGCGAGCCACAGCAGGGCGTAGGGGCGCAGCGCGGGCTCCGCGACGACGGCGCGCACCTCGTGCTCGGCGGGGGCGCCGACCACCCGGAGCGCCTCGAAGGCGAGGCCGCGCAGCAGGGCGTCGTCGCCCCGGGCGGCGTCCAGGAGCTGGCCGACGGCTCCGCCGACCGTGCGGGCGGCGAGCCAGGCGCGGTACTCGGCGCGGGCGGCGTTGGGGCGGAGCTGGGCACAGCCGCGCAGCATGTCCTCGGCGGACTGCTCGATGTTCCCGG
>NZ_WWKH01000051.1:0-254 GCF_009865595.1 Streptomyces sp. SID1328
GGTGGCCGTACCGGCCACAGCGGCCAGCGGGTTGCCGGGCAGCCCGACCAGGCGCCGGGTGCGCCCGTCCGCAGTGGCGGGCAGCCCGGCCAGCAGCATCGGGTGGCCCGGCCGCACCGAGACGGAGTCGACGATCAGCGGGGCCTCCAGCAGCCACAGCGTCTCGTGCAGGAAGTCCACCGGCCCGGCCGCCGTGCTGCCGGTGGTGATCACCACGTCGGCGGGGGAGTGGGCCACGGCCTCGCGCAGCTCCG
>NZ_WWKH01000499.1:0-3230 GCF_009865595.1 Streptomyces sp. SID1328
CGGCCGTCGAGCCCGGCGCGGTCGTGCTGGACGACGGCGCCCGGCTGCCCTCCGGCGCCGTCGTGGTCGGCATCGGCGCCCACCCCGCCACCGGCTGGCTGGCCGGCTCCGGCATCGCCCTCGGCCCGCACGGCGAGGTGCTGGCCGACGACCGGCTGCGCACCTCCGCCGAGGACGTGTACGCGGTCGGCGACTGCACCTCCTTCCCCTCGGCCCGCTACGCCGAGCGGCTGCTCGTCCACCACTGGGACAACGCCCTCCAGGGTCCCCGTACGGTCGCCGCCGACATCCTGGGCGAGGAGGCGGCGCCCTACGACCCGGTGCCGTACTTCTGGTCGGAGCAGTTCGGGCGCTTCGTGCAGTACGCGGGCCACCACGCGGCCGCCGACCGCACGGTATGGCGCGGCGACCCCGCCGACCCCGCCTGGACCGTGTGCTGGCTGCGCGAGGGGCGTCTGGTGGCCCTGCTGGCGGTGGGCCGCCCGCGCGACCTGGCCCAGGGCAGACGGCTGATCGAGGCGGGCCGGCTGATGGACGCCGACGCCCTGAGGGACCCCGCGCTCCCGCTGAAGCAGGCCGTCGCCGGCTAGGCCGGGTGCCCCGTGCGGAGTGGCCCGACTACCGGCTGTCGGTGGGGGATGGCAGGCTAGATGTCGTGACCGAGATTGACACCAAGACCGACGCTCTTGTCCCCGCCTGGCTCACCCTCCCCGACATCGCCGAAAAGCTCGACGTCGAGGTGACGCGTGTACGGCAGTTGGTCAAGGAGGGCCAGCTCATCGCCGTACGCCGCGGTGAGAACCGCGCGCTGCACGTCCCCGCCGCCTTCATCGACGAGGACAAGGTCGTCAAGGGCCTCACCGGCACCCTGACGCTCCTGCGGGACAACGGTTTCACGGTGGAAGAGATGATCGAATGGCTCTTCACCCCGGACCCCTCCCTGCCCGGCACCCCCGCGCAGGCCCTCAGTGAGAACCGCGGCACGGAGGTGAAGCGCCGGGCCCAGGCGCTGGCCGTCTGACCCACCGCGCCCCAGGGTGGCGCCCCGCCGGGCGCCGCCCGCCCGCAGCACGACCCGCACACCGAACACCGGGGGACCCACCGCATGCCCGACACCGCCCGCGCCCGCCTCGCCGACGCCCGGCTCTACCTCTGTACGGACGCCCGCAGGGAGCAGGGTGACCTCGCCGAGTTCCTGGACGCGGTCCTGGCCGGCGGTGTCGACATCGTCCAGTTGCGGGACAAGGGCATGGAGGCCGCCGAGGAGCTGGCCCACCTGGAGGTGTTCGCCGACGCCTGCGCCCGGCACGGCAAGCTGCTCGCGGTCAACGACCGGGCCGACGTGGCCCACGCCGCCGGAGCCGACGTGCTCCACCTCGGCCAGGGCGACCTCCCGGTGCCCGCCGCCCGTGCCGTCCTCGGCGACCGGGTCCTGGTCGGCCGCTCCACCCACTCGGAGGCGGAGGCCGCCGCGGCCGCCGTCCAGGACGGCGTGGACTACTTCTGCACCGGCCCCTGCTGGCCCACCCCCACCAAGCCGGGCCGCCACGCCCCGGGCCTCGACCTGGTCCGGTACACCGCGGGCCTGAAGACCGAGCGCCCCTGGTTCGCCATCGGCGGCATCGACCGCACCAACCTGGACGAGGTGCTCGACGCGGGCGCCCGCCGGGTGGTCGTGGTCCGCGCGCTCACGGCCGCGGACGATCCGGGTGCGGCGGCGGCCGAGTTCGCCAAGCGGCTGCGGGAAATCTGAGCGGGAGCCGTCCCAAGGGATGGACAAAGGCCCGGCAATTCGGCCAAATCACCGGCGCCCGGTTGGGTCACCGCCCACCCGTGGCTAACCTGCGGGTATGGCCCTCGGAACCGCATCCACCAGGACTGATCGTGCCCGGACCGTCCGGGACATCCTCGCCACCGGCAAGACGGCGTACTCCTTCGAGTTCTACGCGCCGAAGACCCCGCAGGGCGAGCGCAACCTGTGGAACGCGCTGCGCAGGGTCGAGGCCGTCGCGCCCGACTTCGTCTCCGTCACCTACGGCGCGGGCGGCACCACCCGTGCCACCACGGTCAAGGAGACCCAGCAGATCGTCGTCGACACGACGCTCACGCCGGTCGCCCACCTCACCGCCGTCGACCACTCGGTGGCCGAACTGCGCAACATCATCGGCCAGTACGCGGACGCCGGCATCCGCAACATGCTCGCCGTGCGCGGCGACCCGCCCGGTGACCCGATGGGCGACTGGGTCGCGCACCCCGAGGGGCTGACCTACGCGGCCGAACTGGTGCGCCTCATCAAGGAGTCGGGGGACTTCTGCGTGGGCGTCGCCGCCTTCCCGGAGATGCATCCGCGCTCCGCCGACTGGGACACCGACGTCGCCCACTTCGTGGACAAGTGCCGCGCGGGCGCCGATTACGCCATCACGCAGATGTTCTTCCAGCCCGAGTCCTACCTCCGGCTGCGCGACCGGGTCGCCGCCGCGGGTTGCGAAACCCCCGTCATTCCGGAGATCCTGCCGGTCACCAGCGTGAAGATGCTGGAGCGGCTGCCGAAGCTGAGCAACGCGCTGTTCCCGCCCGAGCTGAAAGAGCGCATCCTCTCGGCGAAGGACGACCCGGCGGCGGTACGCTCCCTGGGGATCGACTTCGCCACGGAGTTCTGCGCCCGGCTGCTCGACGAGGGGGTGCCCGGACTGCACTTCATCACGTTGAACAACTCCACGGCGACGCTGGAAATCTACGAGAACCTGGGCCTGCACCACCCCCCGCGGGCCTAGACCGGCCGTACCGCGATGGGACACACTGCGTAACGGTCACTGGGAGAGGGGCGTACATGGGCTGGACGGTCCTCTACATCGCGTTCGGCGTCGTCGCGCTGTGGTTGCTCGGCGAAGTGCTGCTGCAGTACAAGGCGCGGCTGCGCTGGCGGCTGCTCGCCTTCACCGGGTTCCTCGGTGTGGTGGTCGGCGTCCTGATGCCGTCGGTCGTCGTGATCGGGCTGGGCGCCATCGCGTTCGCCGTCGGACAGACCTACGTCACGCTGTCGTTCCGCAAGGGCTTCGCGGCCGGCTGGGCCGTCAAGCGCCCCGACGACGAGGAGGCGGGCCCGGTCACCCGGCGCCGCCGCAACCGCGCCGAGCACCAGGACCCGGTCCTCGGCGACCCCGGCCCGGACGAGTCCGCCGACTTCGGCCACGACCACCCCGGCCCCCAGACCGCGGCCTACGCCACCG
>NZ_WWKH01000500.1:0-2870 GCF_009865595.1 Streptomyces sp. SID1328
GGGCGGGGCCACCGGCCGCGAGGGCACCTTCGCCGACGGACCCCCGGGGCGCGGCGGGCCCGAACCCCGCGACGGGGTCCACACCTCCGGCCGGGCCGGAACTCCCCTCGCGCGCGGCTGCGGAAGAAGCGGGCCCGAACCGCTCGTCGTCCCCGGCGCCCGCCACCGGTCCCCGGGCCTCCTCGGCCCCCGGCACTACCCGCCGGAACGTCATCGTCCCGTCGTCCCGCCGGCCCCCCGCCGCCGGACCCGGAGTCGGGCGGCGGAAGAGGAAGGTGTCCGGGGGCGCCTCGCCCCGGGCCGCCGGAACGTCGGCGGAGCCGCCCTCCTCGAAGAAATGCGGACCCGTCTCCTCCACAGGGGGCGTGTCGGGGCCGGAGGTTGACGGAGCGGTGAGCGGTTCGCCGTCCGCGGGGGCGGGGCGGCTGGTGCCGGGCACCCAGGCGGTGCCGTTCCAGTAGCGGACGTAGCCGGGGATGGACGGGTCCGGGTAGTAGCCCTCACGGGGCCTGTCGTCACCGTGGGCCGGCGTAGGGGCGCTCATGTCCGTCGTCCCGTATCTGCTCGGGGGTGGAAGGGAGCCTCCACATCTATCAGACCCGGGGCGCCCCTTACCCCTCTCCGCCCGCAGCCGACCCCTTCCGGGCGATGCCGTGGAGCTCCTGGCCACCGGTTGGAAAAAAATTTCCGGGAACCCGCGTAATGACCGCGCCCCTGCCCCCTCTCTCCTGGCACGGGCCCGTCCGAGCGGCCCCCGGTCAGGTGAAGGAGACAGGTCATGGAGCACACGGTGGTGGAGCGCGAACTGGAGCTGAGGCTCATCCTCTCGCCGGAGCGGAGCATCCCGGTCCCGGCCCGGCTCGCGTACCGGTCGGACGACCCCTACGCCGTCCACATCACCTTCCACGTCAACTCCGACTCCCCCGTGCACTGGACGTTCGCCCGCGAGCTGCTGGTGGAGGGCGTGTTCCGGCCGTGCGGGCACGGGGACGTGCGGGTGTGGCCGACGAAGGTGAACGGCCGCAGCGTGGTGCTGATGGCGCTCAGCTCGCCGGACGGCGACGCCCTGCTGGAGGCGCCCACCCCGCAGGTGTCCGCGTGGCTGGAGCGGACGCTGCGGGCGGTGCCGCCGGGCGCCGAGGCCGCCCGGCTCGGCATCGACGACGCGCTCGACCAGTTGCTGGCCAGGTGAGGCGCCCCGGCTCAGAAGAGCTTGCCGGGATTGAGGATGCCGAGCGGGTCGAAGACGTCCTTCACGGCCCGCTGCATCTCCATCCCCACGGGCCCGAGTTCGCGCGCCAGCCACTCCTTCTTCAGCACGCCCACCCCGTGCTCGCCGGTGATGGTGCCGCCGAGTTCGAGGCCGAGGGCCATGATCTCGTCGAAGGACTCGCGGGCGCGGCGGGACTCGTCCTCGTCCAGCGCGTCGAAGCAGACCGTGGGGTGGGTGTTGCCGTCACCGGCGTGCGCGCACAGGCCGATGGTCAGGTCGTACTTGGCGGCGATCCGCTCGACGCCCTCCAGCATCGCGCCGAGCTTCGAGCGCGGCACGCACACGTCGTCGATCATCGTGGTGCCCTTGACCGCCTCCAGTGCGACGAGCGACATCCGCCGTGCCTGGAGCAGCAGTTCGGACTCGGCGGCGTCGTCGGCGACGACCACCCCGGTGGCCCCGGCCGCCTCGCACAGGGCGCCGACGGCGGCCAGGTCGGCGGCGGGCTCCGGGGTGTCGAAGGCGGCCAGCAGCAGTGCCTCGGTGGACTCCGGCAGACCCATCCGGGCGAAGTCGTTTACGGCCTTGACGGTGGTGCGGTCCATCATCTCCAGCAGCGAGGGCACATGGCCGCCGGCCATGATCGAGCACACCGCGTCGCACGCCTCGGCGGCGGTGGCGAACTCGGCGGCCAGCACCAGTTGCCGGGGCGGCTTGGGCCGGAGCCCGAGCACGGCGCGGACCACGATGCCGAGCGAGCCCTCGGAGCCGACGAACAGCCGGGTCAGGTCGTACCCGGCGACGCCCTTCGCGGTGCGGCGGCCGGTGGACATCAGACGGCCGTCGGCGAGGACGACCTCCAGCCCGAGGACGTACTCGGCCGTCACCCCGTACTTGACGCAGCACAGGCCGCCCGAGGCGGTGCCGATGTTGCCGCCGATGGTGCAGGTCTCCCAGCTCGACGGGTCCGGCGGGTAGTACAGCCCGTGCTCCTCCACCGCGCGGGAGAGCACGGCGTTGACGACGCCCGGTTCGACGACGGCGATCCGGTCGACGGGGCTGATCTCCAGGATGCGGTCCATCTTGGTGAGGGACAGCACGATGCAGCCCTCGGAGGCGTTGGCGGCGCCGGACAGCCCGGTGCGGGCGCCCTGCGGGACGACCGGCACGCGGAGCGCGGTGGCGGTGCGCAGCACGTGCTGGACCTGTTCGACGGTGCGTGGCAGGACCACGGCGGCGGGGGCCCCGGCCGGGCAGAAGCTCGCCATGTCGTGCGCGTAGGAGGCGGTGACGTCGGGATCGGTGAGCACGGCCCCGGCGGGCAGCCCCGCCAGCAGCGCTTCGATGAGGTTCTCGGCGGGCGCGGTGTCGCCGTCACGGGGTGCTTCGATACGGCTCATGATCACAGCGTGGCACTCGGGGCCATCGGTGTGAACCCCGCACGCGCCGCCCTTGGGCCACCCGGATGTGCTCGTCATATTGACGCACAGTGAACGGCATGGCGAAGAGACAGGACGATGACGCGCGGCCCGGTACGTCCCTGGTGGCCGAGCCCCCGCCGCGCCGCCCCCGGCGATGGCTGCGCCGCACGCTCCTCACCGTGGCGGCGGGCGGGGCCGCGGCGGGCGTGGCGCTGACGCTGCTGCCGCGCGAGGCG
>NZ_WWKH01000501.1:0-2644 GCF_009865595.1 Streptomyces sp. SID1328
TGCGGGCGCGGCGGCCGGTGCGTGGCCGAGCCCAGGGTGGGGGCCGGGCACTGGTGCTCCTGACGCGGGTGCGGGAGTGGGAGTGGGAGTGGGGCCGGCGGCTTGTGCTTCCGTCACGGGGCCGCCCCGGACGGACTCCGCATCCGGCGCCCAGGCAAGCCGAGGACCGGGGAGCGGCACCTGTGCGGCAGGGCCGGACCCCGCTCTCGGCGCTGTGGGCGCCGATCCGGAGCCTGGCGCCGGTCCGCTCGGCCCGGTTCCGGCACCCGGACCGGTCCCACCCCCCATGGGCCCGGCCTCCGGACCGCCTCCAACCAGCGCGCCCCCCGGCACGGGACCCGCACCCGGCTCAGGCGGCCCCCCGTTCCACGTGAGGGTGACCGTCAGCGCCGCCTTCGCCTCCCCGTCCGCGAGGAGGCCGACCACCTTGCCGGCCTTCGCGGTCAGCTCGATGCCGAACTCCACGCTGACCTCGTCGGGCCGTACCGCGCTCAGCGGGCCGGAGAGCGAGCGCGCGACCCCGGTGATCAGCGAGTGCAGGCTCTCCACGCTGGCCTCCACCCGCTCGTGGAAGCCGGTGTCGGTGTACGACAACTCCTCCGCGCCCGAGATCCGTGCCCACACCGGCGTACCGTCCGGCAGCTCGATCCGCGCCACCCGCGTCGAGTCCCCGTTCATCGGACCCCCGTCCTCTCCCCGCTCGTCCCCCGTCACCGGCCGTGACCGGCGCCCCTCGGCACCGGCTGCCCACCTCGCCCGGCGGCTGCCTATGCTTTTCCTGTCCTCTCCCGGCTCCCCAGCCGGAACAGGCGGCGCCCTCTCCCCTCGCGGTCACGTCCGCGAATGAGGGTTCTTCCCGCCCGGGACCGGCCCTACCCCTGCACAGACCGACGGAGCGTCATCCATGTACTTCACCGACCGAGGCATCGAAGAACTGGAGAAGCGGCGCGGCGAGGAAGAGGTCACCTTCGAGTGGCTCGCCGAGCAACTGCGTACGTTCGTCGACCTGAACCCCGATTTCGAGGTCCCGGTGGAACGCCTGGCCACGTGGCTGGCGCGGCTGGACGACGAGGACGACGAGTAGCCGCTCGGGGCAACTCACCGGGGGCACCGGCCGCCCTCGCCCACTTCGCCTGCCGGCCCGCCCCAAGGGGCAGGGTCCGCACAGCCATGCCCGGATACCGCTGGGCCCTGGTCCCCCGAAAGGGTGTCTTGACTTCCGACGGCCACGATATATCGTGAATAACAGGAGACGCGATATGGCGTGACGGGTGGGCATGTTCACCCACCGCGCAGCGCCCCGCTCCGCCTGCTTGTCGCCCACCTGTCCGCGTCACGCCCGAGGAGGACCCGTGTCCGAGTGGACCGTCGCCGAACCCCAGAAGCTGAGCTTCGACGCCCCCGTGACCGAGCTGAACGTCCGCGTGGTCAACGGCACGGTGAACGTCGTGGGCACCGAGGAGAGTTCCGCCCGCCTGGAGATCTCGGACATCGACGGCCCACCCCTGATCGTCACGCACCGGCACGGCACCCTGACGGTGGCGTACGAGGACCTGCCCTGGAAGGGCTTGCTGAAGTGGCTGGACCGCGACGGCTGGCGCCGCAGCGCGGTGGTCACCCTGGCCGTCCCCGCGAACACCCGCGTCGAGGTGGGCGTGGTGGGCGCCGCCGCGGTCGTCTCCGGAGTGCGGGGGCCGTCCGTGATCAAGGGCGTCACCGGCGACACCACTCTGGTCGGCGTCTCCGGCCCGGTCCGCGCGGACACCGTCTCGGGCAGCGTGGAGGCCCAGGCCGTCAGCGGCGACCTGCGGTTCAAGTCGGTCTCCGGCGACCTGACGGTGGTCGAGGGGGCGGGCCCCTCCGTCCGCGCCGACTCGGTCAGCGGCTCCATGATCATCGACCTGGACCCGGAGGGCCCCACCGACGTGCGGCTGACCAGCGTCTCCGGCGAGATCGCCATACGGCTCCCACACCCCGGCGACACCGACGTGGAGGCGAACACCGCGAGCGGCTCGATCTCCAACGCCTTCGACGGCCTGTGCGTCCAGGGCCAGTGGGGCGCTCACAAGATCACCGGCCGCCTCGGCTCGGGCAGCGGCAAGCTCCGGGCCACCACCGTCTCCGGCTCGATCGCCCTGCTGCGCCGCCCGGCCGAGGAGGACGACGACACCGCCTGGGGGTCCGGCCCCGGCCCCGCCTCCGCCTCCCCCGCGGACGGCACGACCGACAAGAAGGTGCTCTGACATGCCCCCCGTCTTCGCCCACGGCCGCCTCCGCCTGTACCTCCTCAAGCTGCTCGACGAGGCCCCGCGCCACGGCTACGAGGTGATCCGGCTCCTCGAAGAGCGCTTCCAGGGTCTGTACGCCCCCTCGGCCGGCACGGTCTACCCGCGCCTGGCCAAGCTGGAGGCCGAAGGCCTGGTCACCCACACCACCGAGGGCGGTCGCAAGGTCTACTCGATCACCGACGCGGGCCGCGCCGAACTGGCCGAGCGCAGCGGCGAACTGGCCGACCTGGAAATGGAGATCGGCGAGTCCGTCGCGGAACTCGCCGCCGAGATCAAGGCCGACGTCCGGGGCGCCGCGGGCGACCTGCGGCGCGAGATGCGCGCGGCCGCCTCCCGGACCCGCGCAGGCAAGGCGG
>NZ_WWKH01000502.1:0-23501 GCF_009865595.1 Streptomyces sp. SID1328
CCCTCGCCCTCACCGGTGAGGTTGTCGCCGGTGTGCTCGACCGAGCCGTCGGGGCTCTTGAGGTTGTTGAAGAAGACGAAGTTCTGGTCGCTGCCCACCTTGCCGGCGTTGTTCAGCAGCAGTGCGCTGGCATCGAGGTCGAAGTCGGTGCCGGTCGTGGTGCGCACGTCCCAGCCCAGACCGACGATGACGGCGGTCAGGCCGGGAGCCTCCTTGGTCAGCGAGACGTTGCCACCCTTGCTGAGGCTGACTCCCACGGGTCCTCCATGTGGTGTCCAGGGGCCGACAGCCCCGTAGTGCATCGGATATGGGATCAACGTGCCGATCCTAGTGACGGGTTCCCGCGGCGCGGGGGGCCCTCACAGGGTGTCGAGCGCCTTCACGTAGTCCGTCAGGTCGCGGGCGTCGGGCAGGCCGTTGACGACGGTCCAGCGCACGGTGCCCGTCTTGTCCAGGATGAAGGTGCCGCGCACGGCGCACCCCTTGTCCTCGTCGAAGACGCCGTAGGCGCGGCTGACGTTGCCGTGCGGCCAGAAGTCGCTGAGCAGCGGGTACTCCAGGCCCTCCTGCTCACCGAAGACGCGCAGGGTGTGCATGGAGTCGTTGGAGACGGCGAGCAACTGGGTGTCGCGGTCGGTGAACTGCGGAAGGTTGTCACGCAGTTCGCAGAGCTCACCGGTGCAGACGCCGGTGAAGGCGAAGGGGTAGAAGAGCAGCACCACGTTCTTCTCGCCCCGGAAGTCGGAGAGCCGCACGGTGCGGCCGTGGTTGTCCTTGAGTTCGAAGTCGGGTGCCTCGTCGCCGACCTGGAGCGCCATCGTCCTGCATCCCTTCGCTGAGCCGTACGGGTGAGCGCGGGTCACTCGCCCGGTCCCACCCTACGCAGCGATCACGCCGGGACCGCCGGGCGGACCGGGGAGTCCCGGCCCGCTCGGCGCGGCGATGACGCGTTCTTTCTAACGCTTGCCGGACTTGGCGGCCTTCGGCGTCGCCAGACGCGAGCCGCTCCAGTCCTTGCCGACGCTGACGCTCTTCGAAGCGGTCAGCCCTGCGGTGGTTGCGGCCTCCGAGATGTCGCTCGGCTCCACGTACCCCGTACGGCCGGTCTTCGGCGTCAGAAGCAGGATGGCGCCGCCCTCTTCGATGTACGTGGTGGCATCCACCAGTACATCGGTGAGGTCTCCGTCGTCATCACGGAACCACAGCACAACGGCGTCGGCCACGTCGTCGTATTCCTCGTCCATCAGGTCGCCTTCGACGGCTTCCTCGATGGCCTCGCGGAGCTCCTGATCGACGTCCTCGTCGTAGCCGATCTCCTGGACCACCTGTCCGGGCTGGAACCCCAGCCTGGCGGCAGGGTTCGTCCGCTCCTCCGCGTGGTCCGCGGTCGCGCTCACGGGTTGCCTCCTGATCATGTCTTGGTGAATATCTGAGCCACGCGCGTGCGCGAAGCATTGGCCGTAGTCCACACGGGCGGGACGGATCGCGCAAGTACCCGGCCCTCCTGACCGCCGAAACGGTGACGTTCCGGGCCGCTTCGCCGCCACTCCTGGCACCGTATCCCGTTTCCCCGGGAACCACATCACACCGATGTGCCCCGTATGCGCACTTCGGAATCATCCGTCGATACGCCCATCGAACAACTTTGCCATGCCCGTCACACCGCGGGCGTATCGTGTCGTTTTGACCTGGCGGCGATCCGGGTGGCCGACCGGGTGGCGCGCCGGGGGCGCGGGGGAACGAAGAGAACCAGTGGATGACGTACCACGTTCCCCAGGTACACGATGGGGAACGGTGTAGGCAGGTCCCTCCGACAGGTAAGGAACAGCGTGGCTTCCGGTTCCGATCGCAATCCGATCATCATTGGCGGCCTTCCGAGTCAGGTTCCTGACTTCGATCCCGAGGAAACGCAGGAGTGGCTCGACTCCCTCGACGCCGCCGTGGACGAGCGTGGCCGGGAGCGGGCCAGGTATCTCATGCTGCGGCTGATCGAACGGGCCCGCGAGAAGCGCGTGGCCGTGCCCGAGATGCGCAGCACGGACTACGTCAACACGATCCCCACCAAGAGCGAGCCGTTCTTCCCCGGCAACGAGGAGATCGAGCGCCGCATCCTCAACGCCACCCGCTGGAACGCGGCCGTGATGGTCTCGCGGGCCCAGCGCCCCGGCATCGGCGTCGGCGGCCACATCGCCACCTTCGCCTCCTCCGCGTCCCTCTACGACGTGGGCTTCAACCACTTCTTCCGGGGCAAGGACGGCGGGGACGGCGGCGACCAGGTCTTCTTCCAGGGTCACGCCTCGCCCGGCATCTACGCCCGCGCGTACCTGCTGGACCGGCTCACGGAGAACCAGCTCGACGGGTTCCGCCAGGAGCACTCCAAGTTCCCCGACGGGCTGTCCAGCTACCCCCACCCGCGCTCGATGCCGGACTTCTGGGAGTTCCCGACCGTCTCGATGGGCCTCGGTCCGCTCGGCGCCATCTACCAGGCGCGGATGAACCGGTACATGGAGGCGCGCGGCATCGCCGACACCTCGGCCTCGCACGTGTGGGCGTTCCTCGGCGACGGCGAGATGGACGAGCCGGAGTCCCTGGGCCAGCTCTCCATCGCCGCCCGCGAGGGGCTCGACAACCTGACCTTCGTGGTCAACTGCAACCTCCAGCGCCTCGACGGCCCGGTGCGCGGCAACGGCAAGATCATCCAGGAGCTGGAGTCGCAGTTCCGGGGCGCCGGCTGGAACGTGATCAAGCTGGTGTGGGACCGGACCTGGGACCCGCTGCTGGCCCAGGACCGGGACGGCGTGTTGGTCAACCGGATGAACACCACCCCGGACGGCCAGTTCCAGACGTACGCCACCGAGTCCGGCGCCTACATCCGGGACCACTTCTTCGGTGACGACCACCGGCTGCGCGCCATGGTCGAGAACATGACCGACGACCAGATCCTGCACCTGGGCCGCGGCGGCCACGACCACCGCAAGATCTACGCGGCGTTCAAGGCGGCCAAGGAGCACAAGGGCCAGCCGACGGTCATCCTGGCCAAGACGGTCAAGGGCTGGACGCTGGGCCCCAACTTCGAGGGCCGCAACGCCACCCACCAGATGAAGAAGCTGACGGTCGACGACCTCAAGCGCTTCCGCGACCGGCTCCACCTGCCGATCTCCGACAAGGAGTTGGAGTCCGGCGCCCCGCCGTACTACCACCCCGGCCGGGACTCGGAGGAGATGCAGTACATGCACGACCGGCGCAAGTCGCTCGGGGGCTACGTGCCCACGCGCGTCGTGCGCTCCGAGCCGCTCGCCCTGCCCGACGAGAAGGCGTACGCGAGTGTGAAGAAGGGGTCGGGCCAGCAGTCCATCGCCACCACCATGGCGTTTGTGCGGCTGCTGAAGGACCTCATGCGGGACAAGGAGATCGGCAAGCGGTTCGTGCTGATCGCGCCGGACGAGTACCGCACCTTCGGTATGGACTCGTTCTTCCCGAGCGCGAAGATCTACAACCCGCTCGGCCAGCAGTACGAGTCGGTGGACCGGGAGCTGCTGCTCGCCTACAAGGAGTCCCCCACCGGCCAGATGCTGCACGACGGCATCTCCGAGGCGGGCTGCACGGCCTCCCTGATCGCGGCCGGCTCGGCCTACGCCACCCACGGCGAGCCGCTGATCCCGGTGTACGTCTTCTACTCGATGTTCGGTTTCCAGCGCACCGGCGACCAGTTCTGGCAGATGGCCGACCAGCTCTCGCGCGGTTTCGTCCTGGGCGCGACCGCCGGCCGCACGACCCTGACCGGTGAGGGCCTGCAGCACGCGGACGGCCACTCCCAGCTCCTCGCCTCCACCAACCCGGCCTGCGTGGCCTACGACCCGGCGTACGGGTACGAGATCGCGCACATCGTCCAGGACGGGCTGCGGCGGATGTACGGCGGGGACGAGGAACACCCGCACGGCGAGGACGTCTTCTACTACCTCACCGTCTACAACGAGCCGATCCAGCATCCGGCCGAGCCGGCCGACGTGGACGTGGAGGGCATCCTCAAGGGCGTCCACCGCTTGAGGGCGGGCTCCGGCGGGTCGGTCCCGGCGCAGATCATGGCGTCCGGTGTCGCGGTGCCGTGGGCGCTGGAGGCGCAGCAGATCCTCGCCGACGAGTGGGACGTCCGGGCGGACGTCTGGTCGGCGACCTCCTGGAGCGAGCTGCGCCGGGAGGCGGTGGCCTGCGAGGAGCACAACATGCTGCATCCCGAGGAGGAGCAGCGGGTGCCGTTCGTGACGCGCAAGCTCGGCGCGGCCGAGGGGCCGTTCGTGGCGGTGTCCGACTGGATGCGGTCGGTGCCGGATCAGATCGCGCGGTGGGTGCCGGGGCCTTACCAGTCGCTCGGCGCGGACGGGTTCGGGTTCGCGGATACGCGCGGGGCGGCTCGGCGGTTCTTCCACATCGACGCGCAGTCGATCGTGGTGGCCGTGCTGACGGAGCTGGCGAAGGAGGGGAAGGTGGACCGGTCCGTGCTGAAGCAGGCCATCGACCGGTACCGGTTGCTCGATGTGAAGGCAGCGGCGCCCGGCGCTGCCGGGGGAGACGCGTAGCGCTGCGCGGCTTGGGCGTGGCCGCGCGATCACCGTTCTTGCTTCGGTGATCGCGCGGCTGCGGGTCCGTCGTGGCTGGTCGCGCAGTTCCCCGCGCCCCCATAAGCCACCAAGCACCCAGTCTCAGATGTGGCCCACCCCTGCGCCCGCCTCGGCGTTCACGCCCCGGCGGGTCAGGAGGGCCACCAGGATGGCGACCGCCGCCACGCCCGCCGCCACCAGTGAGGCGAGGCTCATGCCGGAGATGAAGGTGTCGTGGGCGACGTCGGTGACCTTGGCGATGATCGCCGGGGGCATCTGCTTCGTGACCGGGGCGACGCCCACCTGGACGGCCTGGGACGCCTGGTCGAGCTGAGCGGGGGTCAGCGGGGGCAGGCCCGCGCCGGTCCAGTTGCCGGGGAGGTCGTTGTCGACCTTGGAGGCCATGACGGCGCCCAGTACGGCGGTGCCGAGGCTGCCGCCGATCTGCATGGCCGCCTGCTGGAGACCGCCCGCGACACCGGAGAGGGCCATCGGGGCGTTGCCGACGATGACCTCGGTGGCGCCGACCATGACCGGGGCGAGGCCGAGGCCGAGCAGGGCGAACCAGATCGACATGGTCGCGCTGCCGGTGTCCGCCTTCAGGGTGGACATGCCGTACATGGCGACCGCGGTGAGCGTCATGCCGCCCGCCAGCGGGAGGCGCGGGCCCAGCTTGGTGATGGCGAAGCCGGCCAGCGGGGAGCCGACGATCATCATGCCGGTGAGCGGGAGCAGGTGCAGGCCGGCGTCGACCGGGCTGAGACCGTGCACGTTCTGGAGGTAGAAGGTCACGAAGAACAGGCCGCCCATGAAGGCGATGGCCATCATCACCATCAGCACCACGCCCGCCGACAGCGGGACCGAGCGGAACAGGGTGAGCGGGATCAGCGGTTCCGCGACCCGCGTCTCCCACCAGGCGAAGACCACGAAGAGCAGCGCCGAGGCGCCGATGAAGCCCCAGGTGCGGCCGTCGCCCCAGCCCCAGGTAGGGGCCTTGATCAGCGCCCAGACCAGGCAGAACATGGCGCCGGACAGCAGCGCGATGCCGAGCAGGTCGAAGGAGCGCGGGGCGTTCTCCGCGCGGTGGTCGAGCAGGATCAGCGTGCCGAGCAGCAGGGCGAGCAGGCCGACGGGCACGTTGATGAAGAACACCGACTGCCAGTTGACGTGCTGCACCAGCACACCGCCGAGGATCGGGCCGCCCGCGGTGGAGGCGCCGATGACCATGCCCCAGATGCCGATCGCCATGTTGAGCTTCTCGGCCGGGAAGGTGGCCCGCAGCAGGCCGAGCGCGGCCGGCATCAGCAGGGCGCCGAACAGCCCCTGGAGGACCCGGAAGGTGACGACCATCGGGATGCTGTCGGACAGCCCGATGGCGCCGGAGGCCAGCGCGAAGCCGGTCACGCCGATGAGGAAGGTCTGCCGGTGTCCGAATCGGTCACCGAGCTTGCCCGCGGTGATCAGGGCGACCGCGAGGGCGAGGAAGTAGGCGTTGGTGATCCACTGCACGTCGGAGAAGCTCGCGTGCAGGTCCTTGGCGATGGCGGGGTTGGCGATGGCCACGATGGTGCCGTCCAGGGCCACCATCATGACGCCCACGGCGACGGTGATCAGGGTGAACCAGGGGTGCCCGCGCAGTCCCGAGGAGGGCCGCGGCGACGCATCGGTGGGTGACCCGTCCTCCGGTCCCGTCTTGTCGATGGTGGTCTGACTAGTCATGTAATGAGGCTAGTGACAGTCGCTGACACTTGACAAACGCATTCACACGTCAGCGGCTGACATATGACCAGTGTTCACCCGACCGCATACCCTGATCAGGAAGGACGTACAGGGAGAGGCCATGGAGACGCTGCGCGAGCGCAAGAAGCGGCGTACCCGCGAGGCGCTGGTGCGCGCCGCCCTCGAACTGTTCACCACCCAGGGGTACGAGCGCACGACGGTCGACGAGATCGCCGAGGCCGTCGACGTCTCGCAGCGCACCTTCTTCCGCTACTTCGCGGGCAAGGAGGACGCGGCCTTCGCCGTGCAGGAGATGACGGAGGCCCACTTCGTCGCCGCCGTCCGCGCCCGGCCGCCGCACGAGCCGCCGATGGAGGCGCTCAGGCAGGCCGTGCTGGAGGGCTGGGACGACATACGGGAGACCGTGGAGTCGGTCGTACCGGTCGAGCTGTATCTGCGGATGTACCGCATGATCGAGTCCACGCCCGCGCTGCTCGCCGCGCATCTGCGCCGGTCGGCGGCGACCGAGCAGACCATCGCCGGGCTGCTCGCGGAGCGTGAGGGTGTCGACGTGGACGCCGACCCCCGGCCGCGGCTCGCGGTGGCGGTGTTCGCCGGGGTGATCCGGGTCACCGAGCGGCAGTGGAGCACCGGGGACGACTTCAGCCTGGCGGCCATCCGGGGGCTCACGGCGGCGTACCTCGATCAGGTGGGCCCGGCGCTCACGGGGAACTGGCGCGCGGCCTGAAATCGTTGGCGGAACCGACGAGATCGTTTAGAAAGATCGTTCGTGTCCCGGTCCCCGGCGCACGAAACGTGATCCCCGCCACTCGATTGACCCGAGACCCTTCCGTTCTCCTAGTGTGTCCCCCCAGTGACTTCCTTCGGCATTTCCCCCCAGCTCAGCGTTTGGCGCGCCCTGCTCGCCCTGGCCGTCGTGTTCGTGATGCTCGCGACCACCGGCTGGACGGCGCAGCACACCCACCGTGAGTCGACCGCGCTGCGGTCGTCCCTGTCCGCGTGGGTGCGCGACAGCGTGCACGGCAAGCCCCTGCCGGACCCGGCGAAGACCGCCCCGGCGAAGCTGGCCCGCTTCTTCGGCTCGCTCACCCCGTACGACCGCCACGACCTGGCGACGCGCTACCCGCTGGCGGTCGGCAACATGAACGGCGCCCCCGTGTCGCTGCGCTACGAGGCCAACCGGGTGGCGCTGGAGCGGGAGCGGGACGTGGAGTCGCGCCGCGTGCACGACAACCGGCTCAGTACCGCCGGCCAGCAGGACGCGGCCCGCCGGATGCACCGGTACGAGGCGCTGATGCGGCCCGAGCGGCACATCCTCGCCTTCGACCCCGAGGATTCGGGCCGGATCGCCGAGGTCTTCGGCGACCTGCGCCGGGCCCAGCGGATCTCCGTGGTGGTGCCCGGTGTCGACACCGACCTGCTGACCTTCGAGAAGTCCTACCGCCCCTACAGCGCCCCGGTCGGCATGGCCAAGTCGCTGTACTCCGCCGAGCGGCAGGCCGCGCCCGCCACCCGTACCGCCGTGATCGCCTGGGCCGACTACACCGCGCCGGCCGGGCTCGGGGTGGACGCGGCGACCGCGATGCGCGCGGTGGACGGCGCCGTCCGGCTGAACGCGCTGCTGCGCGCGCTGCCCGGCCGGGCCGAGGTGTCGATGTTCTGCCACAGCTACGGCTCGGTGGTCTGCGGGGTCGCCGCCCCCGGCATGCCCCGCCGGGTCAGCGACATCGCGGTGGCCGCGAGCCCCGGCATGCGGGCGGCCAGCGCCGCCCATCTGAACCGCACCGCGCGGGTGTGGGCGATGCGGGACGCCACCGACTGGGTGCAGGACGTGCCGTATCTGGAGGTCGGCGGGCTCGGGCACGGCGCCGACCCGGTGTCCCGCGCCTTCGGCGCGCGGGTGCTGTCCTCGCGCGACGCGCAGGGCCACGCCGGTTATTTCCAGCCGGGCACGGACAGCCTGCGCAACCTCGCCGCGGTCGGCGTGGGGGCGTACGGCTCGGTGACGTGCGCCCGCGCGGACGAGGCGTGCCGGGCCGACGTGCCGGACGCGCCCGCCGCGGGACGCGCGTAGAAACAGCAGGAAGTGCGGTCCGCGCGGGTGGCGACGGAGGGACAAGTGCCGCATACGATGAGCCGCATGGGTGACGTACTGGCGGGTTTTCATGCCGTCTGGGAGTTCGACTCAGACTCCGTGCTCATCCGGTACGAACGGGGGATACGCACACCGAAACTCTTCCAGGCGCTCGGTGAACGCCGGGTGCCGCTCGCCGCGCTGGAGGGCGTGAGCCTGGCCGAGGGCAGACGGGGCACCGTCGTACTGCGCCTTCACCCGCGCGCCGGAGCCGACCCGCTGCTGGAGGCCGCGGCCGGCCAGCTTCCCGAGGGCCTGGACCCGTACCGGCTGGTCCTGCCGGCCGAGCGGGAGACGCTGGCCGAGTACTACGCCGACGAGCTGAAGGCCGCGCTGACCGGGTCCGGTCCCGCCGACCGGTATCTGATCGGCGCCCCAGAAGCACCGCTCCGCTTCAAGGCGTACGACGGCAAGGCGTCCTTCGACGGGACCTCGGTGCGTTTCCGCTGGTCGTGGACGGGGGCGTCGTCGGCGAAGTGGAAGGCGGGCGACCAGAGGTTCGCGGTCGCGGACCTCGGCGGGGTGGAGTGGCGCTCACCGGAGGCTTTCGAGGGGTATCTGCGGCTGCTGCCGAACGACCCCGCGGGCGCCGCCGACCCGGTACCGCCGGACCAGGACGCGGCGACCGTCGTCTTCGGGCTCGGCTACGGGCAGGTGCACGAGTCGCTGCCGTTCGCGGCGGCCGTCCTCGCGGCGGTACGGACGAGAGGCGCCGTCCCCGCGGTCCCGGCCGCGCCCCGGCGGGACCCGGCCGACATCGCGGAGCGCATCCGCCACCTGGGCGAGCTGCACCAGGCCGGTCTGGTGACCGACGAGGAGTTCTCCGCGAAGAAGGCCGAACTGCTGACGGAGCTGTAGTGGCTGGGGGCTGTCGATCAGGCCGGGCTCGCGGCGTCCGGCCTGATCGACAAGACACTCCTACCGCTCCCGGCCCGCCGAGGTGAACGTCATGTCGGCGTACCGGTCCCCCGCGACGCGGGCGGCGACCGGCTCCAGCAGGGCCAGCTCCTCCTCGGTGAGGACCAGGTGCGCGGCGCCGGCGTTCTCGGTGACGCGCTCCGCCTTGCGGGTGCCCGGGATCGGCACCACCGGGAGGCCGTGCACCGCCGCGCGCTGGTGCACCCAGGCCAGCGCGACCTGGCCGAGGGTCGCGCCGTGCGCCTCGGCGACCCGGCGCACCGGCTCCAGCAGGGCCGCGTTGGCGGTCGCGTTGTCACCGGTGAAGCGCGGCTGGGAGCGGCGGAAGTCGCCCTCGGTCAGCTCCTTTGCGGCGTCCGTGAAGGCGCCGGTGAGGAAGCCCCGGCCCAGCGGGGAGTAGGGCACCAGGCCGACGCCCAGCTCGCGGGCGGCCGGGACCACCTGCGCCTCGATGTCCCGGCTGAACAGGGACCACTCGGACTGCACGGCGGCGATGGGGTGGACGGCGTGCGCGGTGCGCAGTTCCCCCGCGGTGACCTCGCTCAGCCCCAGGTGCTTGACCTTGCCCTCGCGCACCAGGTCGGCCATGACGCCGACAGTCTCCTCCAGGGGGACGTTCACATCGCGGCGGTGCATGTAATAGAGGTCGATCACGTCGACGTCGAGCCGCTCGAGGCTGTCCTCGACGGCCTGGCGGATGTAGGGGGCGTCGTTGCGGATGATCCGCCTGCTCGGGTCGTCCGGCGGGATGGACAGCGCGAACTTGGTGGCGATGACCACCTCGTCGCGGTGGGCCTTGAAGAAGGGGGCGAGGAACCGCTCGTTGTCCCCGGCGCCGTAGGCGTCCGCCGTGTCGTACAGCGTCACGCCCAGGTCGAAGGCGCGCTCCAGCGCGGCCCGCGACTGCCCGGCGTCGGCCGGGCCGTAGCCGAAGCTCATGCCCATGCAGCCGAGGCCCTGCACGCCGGTCTCCGGACCGGTCTCGCCCAGGCGTACGGACGGCATCGTGCGGTCGGTCATCGGGGGGTCCCCTCCGTGGCGTAAAAACCGATCTTCAGGTCGAGCACGGCGAGCGTGTCGCGCAGCTCGTCGATCCGGGCGAGCACGTCCCGGCGGGTCGACTCCAGCAGCTCGCGCCGCTCGTCGTAGGTGCTCTCGCCCTGCCGCACCAGCTCGGCGTACCGGACCATGTCGGCGACCGGCATGCCGGTGAGCCGCAGCTTGGTGACGAAGACCAGCCAGTCCAGGTCGCGGTTGGTGTAGCGGCGCTGGCCGGTGTGCGAGCGGTCGACGTGCGGCATCAGGCCGATCCGCTCGTACCAGCGCAGGGTGTGCGCGGTCAGTCCGGTGAAGGCGACGACCTCACTGATCGTGTACCGGTCCTGCCCGTCGGGCCGGGGATGGCGCGGCGGGGGACCGGAACAGATGTCCTGGCCGGCCGCCACCCCTTGCATGGTCTGCATCACCGTCATGCCCTCAACGCTATGACCTTCGAGCGCACTCCAAGCAAGCGGTGTCCGGCAGAAATGGCCAGGACGGGAACCGGAGCCGGACGCTAGCGTGCCGCGCATGACTCTCGTACGCCGGGCGCTGCCCGGGGACGCGCCGGAAGTGCTGCGCCTGCGCCAGGTGATGCTCGACTCCCTCTCCGGGGGCGGTGACGCGGGGACCTGGCACGCGGAGTCCCTGCCGGCCCTGCGCGCCCGGCTGGCCGACCCGGAAGGGACCTTCGCCGCCTTCGTGGTGGACCACCCGGACCGGCCGGGGGCACTGGCCGCGCTCGCCGTGGGGACGGCCGAGTACCGGATCGGGCGCGAGTCCAATCCGCAGGGCGTGGTCGGCTTCGTGTTCAGCGTGGCCACCGATCCCGGTACCCGGCGCCGGGGGTACGCCCGTGCGTGCATGGACGGGCTGCTGGCCTGGTTCCGCGAGCGGGGCGCCCGGCAGATCCAGCTCACCGCCTCCGCCGACGCCCGCCCGCTGTACGAGGCGCTGGGGTTCAAGCCGAAGCCGGACCCCTTGATGGAGCTGCGGGTGTGAGCCGCATAGGCTCGCCGGTATGTCGTTGCAGAGCCTGGCGCTGATCGAGAACTGGCCCGTCCCCACCGCCGCCGCGGGGGTGGTACGGGCCGACGGGACCGTACTGGGGACGCACGGCCCGGTTGACCACCGCTTCCCGCTGGCCTCGGTGACCAAGCCGCTGGCCGCCTACGCGGCGCTGGTCGCGTACGAGGAGGGTGCCGTCGAGCTGGACGAGCCCGCCGGGCCGCCCGGGGCCACGGTCCGCCATCTGCTGGCGCACACCTCCGGGCTGGCCTTCGACGAGCACCGCACGATGTCGGCGCCCGGCGAGCGGCGGCTGTACTCCAACGCCGGGTTCGAGCAGCTCGGCGATCACATCGCCAAGGCCACCGACATTCCCTTCGCCGAGTATCTGCGCCAGGCGGTGCTGGAGCCGCTGGGCATGACGTCGACCTCGCTGGAGGGCTCGCCCGCCAAGGACGGCGTCTCCACGGTGGCGGACCTGCTGCGCTTCGCGGCGGAACTCCAGGCACCGCGCCTGCTGGATCCCAGGACGGTCGCGGAGGCGATGACCGTGCAGTATCCGGGTACCAAGGGCGTACTACCGGGATACGGGCACCAGAACCCCAACGACTGGGGCCTCGGCTTCGAGATCCGGGGCGCCAAGTCCCCGCACTGGACCGGAAGTTCGTCCTCCCCGCGCACCTTCGGCCACTTCGGCCAGTCCGGCACCTTCCTGTGGACCGACCCGGACGCCCGGGTGGCCGCCGTCGCCCTGACCGACCGCGCCTTCGGGCCCTGGGCGATCGAGGCGTGGCCGGTGTTCACGGACGCGGTGCTGACGGAAGTCGGCTGACCCCTAGGGACCCATCTCCCACACCAGCAGCTCCGCCGGCGTCACCCCCACCGCCGCCAGCCCCTCGGCGTCGGTGATCCGGGCCGAGTCGCCGGGGCCCAGCGTCTCCCCCGCCAGGCCGGCCTCGCCGCGCACCACGTGGACGTAGAGGTGCGCGGCGTCCGGCATCGCCGTCCGCTCCCCCGCCGCCAGCCGACGCACGTGCAGCATCGCGCCGGCGCCGGGCAGGGCGTACGGCGTGGAGTCGGCGATGCCCGGCACCACCTCGTACGACGGCTCCCCGCCGGGCTTCAGCGGGGCCAGCCACATCTGCACGAAGGTCAGCGGGACCGTGCCGTCGTTCCGCTCGACGTGCCGGACGCCCGCGGCCGCGCTGAGGTGCTGTACGTCACCGGGGCGGACCACGCTCTCGTGGCCGGCCGAGTCCCGGTGGGTCAGCTCGCCCTCGACGACCCAGGTGACGATCTCGGTGTGGCTGTGGGGGTGCTCGTCGAACCCGGCGCCGGGGGCGAGCCGTTCCTCGTTGCAGGCGATCACCGCGCCGAAGCGCAGGTTCGCGGGGTCGTAGTGCGGCCCGAAGGACAGGGCGTGCCGGGAGTCGATGCCCGCCTCCGGGTCTCCTCCGTGGTAACGCTCAGCGGCGCGCCGTACCTCGATCACGCCCCCACGGTAGTGCGCGCGGCGCCCGTGCCGCAGGCAAGTACCGGCCGGTGCCGAGGCGTGAGACGGACCCGGCGGCACATGCGCGCGTCCCGATAAGGCAGTCTTGTCCACGTGCCCGAACCCGAATCCCACCACAGCGACCCCGCGGTACACGCCGTCCACCCGCACACCGCGACCCTGCGGCGGCTGGAGAAGTCCTCCGGCACTCTCGCCGCACAGGCCATCGCGCGGATGGACGACACCCTGCCGTGGTACCGGGCCATGCCCCCGGAGAACCGGTCCTGGATCGGGCTCGTGGCGCAGGCCGGCATCGCCGCCTTCACCGAGTGGTTCCGGCACCCCGAGGCGCCCCAGGCCATCTCGACCGACGTCTTCGGCACCGCGCCCCGTGAGCTGACCCGCGCGATCACGCTGCGCCAGACCGTGGAGATGGTGCGCACCACCATCGAGGTCATGGAGAGCGCCATCGACGAGGTGGCCGCGCCCGGCGACGAGCGCGTGCTCCGCGAGGCGCTGCTGGTCTACGCCCGCGAGATCGCCTTCGCCACCGCCCAGGTCTACGCCCAGGCCGCCGAGGCACGCGGTGCCTGGGACGCCCGGCTGGAGTCGCTGGTGGTGAACGCGGTACTCAGCGGCGAGGCCGACGAGGGGGCGGTGAGCCGGGCGGCGGCGCTCGGCTGGAACTCGCCGGAGCACGTCTGCGTGGTGCTCGGCACCGCTCCGGACGGGGACAGCGAGCTGACCGTGGAGGCGATCCGGCGGGCCGCACGGCACGCCAAGCTCCAGGTGCTCACCGGCGTGCTCGGGGACCGCCTGGTGGTGATCGCCGGGGGCAGCTCGGTGCAGCCGCTGAACGTGGCCAAATCGCTGATCGGGCCGTTCGCGCCGGGACCGGTGGTAGCGGGGCCGGTCATGCACGACCTCCAGGCCGCGACCCGGTCCGCGCAGGCCGCCGCGGCCGGGCTCAAGGCGTGCACCGCCTGGCAGGACGCGCCCCGGCCGGTGCTGGCGGACGACCTGCTTCCGGAGCGCGCCATCGCGGGTGATCCCAGTGCGCGCGAGCAGTTGGTGGAGGAGATCTACAGACCGCTGGAGGAGGCGGGCTCGGCGCTGCTGGAGACCCTGAGTGTCTACCTGGAGCAGGCGAGCAGCCTGGAGGGCGCGGCGAGGATGCTCTTCGTTCACCCGAACACCGTGCGCTACCGGCTCCGACGTGTGACTGACGTCACCGGCTGGTCCCCCTCCGATGTACGATCCGCCTTCACGTTGCGGATCGCCCTGATCCTGGGGCGGCTCACCGACGGGGAGTTCCAGCCCTAGCCTTTTGTCGGGGGCCCACAAAAGCCATCCGAGTTATTCGTCCTTGTCCCCACGGGCGGCTTCGGCCGTCAACAAGAGAGAGTGTGAGAGTGCTCGTACTCGTCGCTCCCGGCCAGGGCGCCCAGACGCCTGGCTTCCTGACCCCCTGGCTCGAACTCCCCGGTGCCGCCGACCGCGTCGCCGCGTGGTCCGACGCCATCGGACTGGACCTCGTCCACTATGGGACCCAGGCCGATGCGGAGGCGATCCGCGACACCGCCGTGGCGCAGCCGCTGCTGGTCGCGGCCGGGCTGCTGTCCGCCGCGGCACTGGGTGACATCGCGCCGGGCGCGGTCGCGGGCCACAGCGTCGGCGAGATCACCGCCGCCGCCTTCGCGGGCGTGCTGGACGACGTCTCCGCCCTGAACCTGGTGCGCAAGCGGGGTCTGGCCATGGCCGACGCCGCCGCGGTCACCGAGACCGGCATGTCGGCGCTGCTCGGCGGCGACCCGGAGGTCTCCGTCGCGCACCTGGAGAAGCTGGGCCTGACCCCGGCCAACATCAACGGCGCCGGCCAGATCGTCGCGGCGGGCACGCTGGAGCAGCTGGCCGCGCTCGCGGAGGACAAGCCGGAGGGCGTCCGCAAGGTCGTCCCGCTGAAGGTGGCCGGTGCCTTCCACACCCGTCACATGGCGCCCGCCGTCGAGACGCTGGCCAAGGCCGCGGCCGAGCTGGCCCCGGCGGACCCGAAGCTGACCTACGTCTCCAACAAGGACGGCCGTACGGTCGCCTCCGGCGCCGAGGTGCTGGAGCGGCTGGTCGGCCAGGTCGCCAACCCGGTCCGCTGGGACCTGTGCATGGAGACCTTCAAGGAACTGGGCGTCACCGCGCTGATCGAGGTGTGCCCCGGCGGCACCCTGACCGGCCTGGCCAAGCGCGCACTGCCCGGTGTACGGACGCTCGCCCTGAAGACCCCCGAGGATCTCGACGCGGCGCGCGCGCTCATCGCCGAGACCGCGACTCCTGCCGCTGACGCGGCGGGCGCCTGACAAGGAGCCCATGCCAATGGCGAAGATCAAGCCCAGCAAGGGCGCCCCGTACGCGCGCATCCTCGGGGTCGGCGGCTACCGGCCGACCCGGGTGGTGCCCAACGAGGTGATCCTGGAGACGATCGACTCCTCCGACGAGTGGATCAGGTCCCGCTCCGGGATCGAGACCCGGCACTGGGCGGGCCCGGACGAGACGGTCGCCGCGATGTCGATCGAGGCGGCGGGCAAGGCGATCGCCGACGCGGGCATCGACGCCGACCGGATCGGCGCCGTGGTGGTCTCCACCGTCTCGCACTTCAGCCAGACCCCGGCCGTGGCCACGGAGATCGCGGACAAGCTGGGGACCGACAAGGCCGCCGCCTTCGACATCTCGGCCGGCTGCGCGGGCTTCGGCTACGGCCTGACCCTCGCCAAGGGCATGGTGGTGGAAGGTTCCGCCGAGTACGTGCTCGTCATCGGCGTGGAGCGGCTCAGCGACCTGACCGACCTGGAGGACCGCGCGACGGCCTTCCTGTTCGGTGACGGCGCGGGCGCGGTCGTGGTCGGCCCGTCCCAGGAGCCCGCCATCGGTCCCACGGTGTGGGGCTCGGAGGGCGACAAGGCCGGCACCATCAAGCAGACCGTCCCGTGGGACCGCTTCCACGCGGGGGACGTCTCCGAACTCCCCCTGGACAGCGCGGGCAACATCAAGTTCCCCGCGATCACGCAGGAGGGCCAGGCGGTCTTCCGCTGGGCCGTGTTCGAGATGGCGAAGGTCGCCCAGCAGGCGCTGGACGCGGCCGGGATCTCCTCGGACGACCTGGACGTCTTCATCCCGCACCAGGCCAATGTGCGGATCATCGACTCGATGGTGAAGACTCTGAAGCTGCCGGAGCACGTCACGGTCGCCCGTGACATCCGTACCACCGGCAACACCTCGGCCGCGTCGATCCCGCTCGCCATGGAGCGGCTTCTGGCGACCGGCGAGGCCAAGAGCGGCGACACGGCGCTCGTCATCGGATTCGGGGCGGGTCTGGTCTACGCCGCCACGGTCGTTACCCTCCCCTAGGCACTCCGTGCCGGGCCGCCCGGTCCGACACGGGGACAAATGCCACCTCACTGTCTGAACATCGAAGAAGGAGAGCGCCTGACATGGCCGCCACCCAGGAAGAGATCGTCGCGGGCCTTGCCGAGATCGTGAACGAGATCGCCGGCATCCCCACCGAGGACGTCCAGCTCGACAAGTCCTTCACGGACGACCTCGACGTCGACTCCCTGTCCATGGTCGAGGTCGTCGTCGCCGCCGAGGAGCGCTTCGACGTGAAGATCCCCGACGAGGACGTCAAGAACCTCAAGACCGTCGGTGACGCCACCGACTACATCCTCAAGCACCAGGCCTGAGTCACCCCTCGGACCTAGCTGCTAGGCCCCGCCACCCGGCGGTGGCGCCGTAGATCCCGCATCTGTTGGAGAAAGAATTCCCGTGAGCCCGACCAATCGCACCGTGGTCGTCACCGGTATCGGCGCAACCACACCGCTGGGTGGCGACGCAGCTTCCACCTGGGAGGCCATGCTGGCCGGCCGGTCCGGCGTCAGCCGCCTGGAGCAGGAGTGGGCGGCCGAGCTGCCGGTCCAGATCGCCGCGCAGATCGCCGTCGAGCCGGGTGAGATCCTCCCCCGGCCGCAGGCCCGCAAGCTGGACCGGTCCGCGCAGTTCGCGCTGATCGCCGCTCAGGAGGCCTGGAAGGACGCCGGTTTCACCGCCAAGGCCGGTGAGGACCAGTCCGTGAACCCCGACCGCCTCGGCGCGGTCATCGCCTCCGGCATCGGTGGCGTGACGACTCTCCTGGACCAGTACGACGTACTGAAGGAGAAGGGCGTACGCCGCGTCTCCCCGCACACCGTGCCGATGCTGATGCCCAACTCCCCGGCGGCCAACGTCGGTATCGAGCTGGGCGCGCGCGCCGGTGTGCACACCCCCGTCTCGGCCTGCGCCTCCGGCGCGGAGGCCATCGGATACGCGATCGAGATGATCCGCAGCGGGCGGGCGGACGTGGTCGTGGCCGGTGGTACCGAGGCCGCCATCCACCCGCTTCCCATCGTCGCCTTCGGCAACATGATGGCGATGTCCAAGAACAACGCCGACCCCGAGGGCGCGTCCCGCCCCTACGACTCGGGCCGTGACGGCTTCGTGCTCGGCGAGGGCGCCGGTGTGATCGTGCTGGAGTCCGAGGAGCACGCCAAGGCGCGCGGTGCCCGGGTCTACGCCGAGGCGATCGGCCAGGGCATCTCGGCCGACGCGCACCACATCACGCAGCCGGAGCCCTCGGGCAACGGCATCGCGCAGGCGCTGCAGAACCTGCTGGACTCGACCGACCTGAAGCCGGCGGAGATCGTGCACGTGAACGCGCACGCGACGTCGACGCCCCAGGGCGACGTGGCCGAGGTCAAGGCGCTGCGGAAGGTCTTCGGCGACGACGTCGACCACATGGCCATCTCCGCGACCAAGTCGATGACGGGTCACCTGCTGGGCGGGGCGGGCGGTATCGAGACCGTCGCGTCCATCCTGGCCCTGGTGAACCGCACGGCCCCGCCGACGATCAACGTCACCGAGCTGGACCCCGAGGTCAACGCGGACGTCGTCGTGGGCGAGCCGCGTCAGCTTCCCGAGGGCCGGATCACGGCGCTGAACGACTCGTTCGGCTTCGGCGGCCACAACGTGGTGCTGGCGTTCCGCACCGTCTGACCCGAAGCACGGAGAAAGGCCCCCACCGACCGGTGGGGGCCTTTCTCGCGTACAGGCGTTACGGCGGGCTCAGACCACCTGGTGGAGCCAGCGGACCGGGGCGCCCTCGCCCGCGTGGCGGAAGGTCTCGAGTTCGTCGTCCCAGGGCTTGCCGAGGAGCTTGGAGAGTTCGGCCTCCAGGTCGCTCTCCTCCTGGCGGCTGCGCTGGAGGGCGGCGCGCAGGCGGTCCTCGGGGATGAGGATGTCGCCGTGGATGCCGGTGACGGCGTGGAAGATGCCGAGGTCGGGGGTGCAACTGTAGCGCTCGCCCTCGGCTGCGGCGGACGGCTCGGCGGTGACCTCGAAGCGGAGCAACTGCCAGCCGCGCAGCGCGGAGGCGAGCTTGGAGGCGGTGGCCGCCTCGCCCTGCCAGGAGAACTCCGAGCGCCAGGTACCGGGCGCGGCGGGCTGCCTGATCCAGTCCAGGCTGACGCGCGTGCCCAGCACCCCGGCGATGGCCCACTCGACATGCGGGCACAGCGCGCGCGGCGCGGAGTGCACGTACAGAACTCCACGTGTCGTCACCGGAACCTCCGGGCTGAGCGGGACATCTTGCGGGCTGGTCGAGCGGCCATGACGCGACGGCCGCGTTGATGGCGAGGCTACCTTGCGGGGATGCAAGGAGTGTGACGTACCGTCGGTCCCGGTGCCAGGAAACCTTCGCCATTCACCCAGGGGGACGCTTGTACGGGGGTGTGCCGTTCCAGCGGAGGTGGACGGGAACCCGCGCACGTTGTGATGGGTGGGCGCACCGGCGGTCGGTGTGCGAAGGAGCGAGGAGACCTGCGGGGATGCGGAAACCAGGCCACCGGGCGCGGGCCGTCCTCGCCGTGCTGACGGCGGCCGTGCTGGCGAGCGGCTGTGACTCCGTCCGGGGCGGCGACGGGGGTACGGGCGTGTCCCGGCCGTCCGCCAGGCCCTCCCCGGTGTGGAACGCGCACCCGGACTCGATCGCGGCGGTGGGCGACTCCATCACCCGCGGCTTCGACGCCTGCCAGGTGCTCGCGGACTGCCCGGAGGTGTCCTGGGCGACGGGCGCGGACGCCGCCGTGGACAGCCTGGCCGTACGGCTGCTGGGGCGGCAGGGCGCGGCCGAGCGGGGCTGGAACTACGCGGTGACCGGCGCCCGGATGGCCGACCTGCCCGGTCAGATGGCCGAGGCGGTGCGGCGCCGCCCGGAGCTGGTGACGGTGATGGTGGGCGCCAACGACGCCTGCCGGTCCTCGGTGCCGGCGATGACCCCGGTGGCGGACTTCCGCGCGGACTTCGAGCGCTCGATGGCGACACTGCGCAAGGAGCTGCCGACGACACAGGTGTACGTGGCGAGCGTGCCGAACCTGCTGCGGCTGTGGTCGGAGGGGCGGGCCGACCCGCTGGGCAAGGAGGTGTGGAAGCTGGGCATCTGCCCCTCCATGCTGCGCGGCGCGGACGACCTGACCGAGGCGGCGACGGTGCGCCGGCAGGAGGTCCAGCACCGGGTGGAGGAGTACAACGCGGTGCTGGCCGAGGTGTGCGCGAAGGACGAGCGCTGCCGCTCCGACGGCAACGCGGTCTTCGACTACCGCTTCGGCACCGGGCAGTTGAGCCAGTGGGACTGGTTCCACCCGAGCCGGGACGGCCAGGCCCGGCTCGCCGAGATCGCGTACCGGACGGTCACGGAGCACAGACCGTGACCTAAGGTTTCCCACATGGGCGAACTTTTCGGCACACTTTCCGACGGGACCCCGGTGCACCGCTGGACGCTCGAGCGCGGTGGGGTACGGGTCCGGGTGCTGTCGTACGGCGGGATCGTGCAGTCGGCCGAGGTGCCGGACCGGGAGGGGCGCGCGGCGGACGTGGTGCTCGGGTTCCCCTCCGTCCAGGGCTATGTGGACCATCCGGGCCCGTATCTGGGCGCGTTGGTGGGCCGGTACGCCAACCGGATCGCGGGCGGCCGCTTCCCGCTGGACGGACGGACGTACGCGCTGGCCCGCAACAACGGGCCCAACTCCCTGCACGGCGGGGACCGGGGCTTCGACCGGTACGTGTGGGACGCGGAGCCGGTGGAGCACGGGGTACGGCTCAGCCGGGTCAGCCCGCACGGCGAGGAGGGCTTTCCGGGGCGTCTTGAGGTCTCGGCGACGTACACGCTCCAGGAGTCGGGTGCGCTGCGGATCGCCTACGAGGCGGTGACGGACGCGCCGACGGTCGTGAACCTCACCAACCACTCGTACTGGAACCTCGGCGGTTCGGGGCACGCGGGCGGTCATGAGCTGCGGCTGGACGCCTCGCGGTACACGCCGGTGGACGACGGGCTGATCCCGGTGGGCGAGCCCGTGGACGTGACGGACTCGCGCTTCGACTTCCGCGCCTCCCGCAAGGTCGGCTCGGGCTACGACCACAACTACGTGCTGGACAAGGGCGTCACGCCGGCGGCCGAGGAGGTGGCCGAGCTGTACGACCCGGCGTCCGGGCGGGTGCTGACGGTGGCGACGACCGAGCCGGGGCTCCAGCTCTACACCGCCGATCACCTGGGCGCCCCGTTCGCGCCGGGCGAGGGGATCGCGCTGGAGACCCAGCACTTCCCCGACTCCCCGAACCGCCCGGACTTCCCCACCACCCGGCTGGAGCCGGGCGAGGTGTACCGCTCCGCCACGGTGTACGGCTTCGGGACGCGCTGAGCCGCCCCGGACAGCATTCAGCCCCGGTCCGGGTGTCAGGTTCCGGGACCGGGGCTGATGTCGACGGTAATCCGCGCCGGGCGGCCGGTGGCGCCGGATCGGGGGTCCGGGCGGGTTCTCCTACGAACCCTTCACTCCCGTGTCACGACTTCGCCTCCTCGCCCGCCGGGGCGGGCTCAGGCGGTGACCGGCTGGTCGCTCTCCGGCTGCTCCTCGGCGAGGGGTTCGCCGAGGAGGTCGCGGGTCAGCAGGGTGGCACCGGCGACCGCGCCCGGCATCAGGAACACCGCGACGACGGGGACCAGGAAGGCGAGGCCCAGCGGGACGCCGAAACCCCAGGCGAGCATCTTGCGGGAGCGCAGCAGGGCGAGCCGGGCGCGCAGATCGACGTCCCGGCGCTGGAGGGCCACGGAGGTGAGTTCCTCGGTGAGGAAGAACCCGGTGACGAAGAAGCCGAGGACGGGTACGACGGTCTGGCCGACCACGGGGAGAAAGCCGAGCGCGAAGAGCAGGATGCCCCATACGCAGGCCCGTACCAGGATGCGCAGGCTGTCGCGGGCGGAGATCCACAGGTCGCGCCACATCGGCCGGCCGGAGCTGGGCGCGGTCCCGTCGGGCGAGACGTCGGCGTCGGTGCGCTCGGAGAGGCTCTCGTAGAAGGGCTGGCCTATGAGCAGGGTGGCCGCGGTGAAGGTGAGGACGGCCAGCAGCAGGGCGAGGGCGAACAGCACGACGGTGAGGAAACCCCGGAAGAGGCCCTGCCAGGGACCGGACCAGTCGTCGGCGAACGGGGTCGCCCAGGTGACGGCGTCGGAGCCCCACACGCCGAGCGCGACCAGCACCGCCACGTAGAGGACGAGGGTGATCAGGCCGGGCAGCAGGCCGAAGCCGTACTGCCGTCCGTGCTGTGCCACCCACCGCTGGCCGTTGAGGAGATGACGGAACCCCACCCCGAGATCGCGCATGGCGGGGACTTTACCCGCAGCCGTGGGTTTCAGGCGTCGAGCATGCGGCGGAGCAGGTCGCGCAGGGAGGAGCGCTCGGCGGTGGAGAGGCCGGCGAGGGGTTCGCGGGCGAAGTGCAGGCCCTCGCGGAGATCGCGGGCGACCCGCAGGCCCTCCTCGGTGGCGGCGGCGAGCTTGACCCGGCGGTCGGCGCTGTCGGGGCGCCGCTCGACCAGGCCGCGCGACTCCAGGCGGTCCACGATCCCGGTCACGTTGGACGGCTCGCACTTCAGCCGCTGGGCGAGCTTGCGCATGGGCAGCGGCTCCAGGGCGAGGAGGCTGAGCAGACGGGCCTGCGGTCCGGTGAGCGCGTGACTGGCCGCGGCCTCCTCGTAGTCCGCGTAGAAGCGGGCCACGACGTCGCCGATCAGCTCGACGACCTCCATGGTCAGGGGGTCGGCGGAGCGGTGACGCACGATGGGACGCGGCGGCTGGGTGGACATGCCGTCCAGGATACCGGGTTACTTGACATCATAAAATATTTAGGAGCATGGTTGTTTCAGGTACTGAAGTAGTTTGAGGAAGAAGGTCGCCCCAGATGTCCGACTCCCCCGCCCTTCCCGCCGTGAGCCGTGAGTGGCACTTGCTCCGTCGTCCCGTGGGCTGGCCGAAGCCCGAGGACTTCGCGCTCGTCGAGGTCCCGATGCCGGTGCCCGGCGAGGGCCAGGTGCTGGTACGGAACGAATACCTCTCGGTGGACCCGTACATGCGGGGCCGGATGAGTGCCGCGAAGTCCTACTCCGCCCCGTTCGAGCTGGGTGAGCCGATGGAGGGCGGCGCGGTGGGCGTGGTCGTCGCCTCCGACGTCGACGGCATCGAGCCCGGCGACCATCTGCTGCACTTCCTCGGCTGGCGCGAGTACGCGGCGGTGGACGCGAAGCAGGCCGTCAAGGTCGACCCGGACGCCGCGCCGCTCTCCACCTACCTCGGCGTGCTCGGCATGACCGGCCTGACCGCGTACGCCGGTCTGCTGCGCACCGCGGGGTTCAAGGAGGGCGACATCGTCTTCGTCTCCGGCGCGGCCGGCGCGGTGGGCAGCCAGGTCGGCCAGCTCGCCAAGCTCAAGGGCGCCTCGCGGGTCATCGGCTCGGCCGGGTCCGACGAGAAGGTGCGGCTGCTGGTGGACGAGTACGGGTTCGACGCCGCGTTCAACTACAAGGACGGCCCCGTCGACGAGCAGCTCCGCGAGGCCGCGCCGGACGGCATCGACGTGTACTTCGACAACGTCGGCGGCGACCACCTCCAGGCCGCCATCGCCGAGCTGAACCTGCACGGCCGGATCGCCATCTGCGGCGCGATCTCGGTCTACAACAACACCGAGCCCGCCCCCGGCCCGAACAACCTCACCCGCCTGATCCAGACCCGCGGCCGGATCGAGGGCTTCCTGGTCGGCGACCACTACGACCTCCAGCCGGAGTTCGTCCGCGAGGTCGCGCCCCTGGTCGCGTCGGGCAAGCTGAAGTACCGCGAGACGGTCGTGGACGGCATCCAGAACACGCTGGAGGCGTTCCTCGGGGTGCTGCGCGGGGACAACACCGGGAAGATGATCGTCAAGCTCTGACCGGTGTCCTGCGCCGGCTGCCGGTCGTCGGACCTCGCGGAGGCCGCATCCCTGGACGTGGGGTGCGGCCTCCGCCGTGTCTCAGCCCTTCAGCGCCGCCTCGTGCACGGCGGCGGCCAGCCGGTCGTTCTCCGGGGCCGCACCGCCGGGGTAGGCGAAGCGGCGGCGGGTGTAGCCGTAGGCGAGGCCGCTGCGGGGGTCGGCGAACGCCTGCGAGCCGGAAGGCCCGCATC
>NZ_WWKH01000503.1:0-1963 GCF_009865595.1 Streptomyces sp. SID1328
CGCGGGAGGGCCGGCGCGTGCTCGACCGGGGAGAGCAGGGCGGCGGGCAGCGGGACGAGCGCGGCGGCGGCCGGGGTCAAGAGGAAGGCCCCGGCGAGCAGGACGGGGTAGAAGGTGCCGCCGAAGCGGCGCCGGACGACCTGGTCACAGAGCGCGTAGAGCGCGGCGAGGAGTCCGAGGGCGCCCCACGTCGTGGGGCCGGTGAGGGCGGGCAGGGCGCAGAGCGCGGCGAGCAGGGCGGCACCGCCCACGCAGACCCGTGCCCTTGCCGGAACCGCCTCCATGACGCCCTCCCCGACCGTGCCCCGTCCGGGTGGAGCGTAGGACGGGGCACGGGGAGAGCGGGGGCTGGTCCGGTGGGATTAGCACGTTCGGGTGAGGAAGCGGCGGTCAGCTCTCGCCGGCGGCCGCGGTCACGTCATGCTCGGGGACGGTGCCGCCGGAGCGGATCAGCTCGATCCGGCCCATGACCTTGGCGCGCAGGTCGGCGGGGACGTCGTCGTGTCCGCAGCACCGCTTGACCAGCTTCTTGACGGCCTGCTCCAGACCGTACTTCTCCAGGCACGGGTGGCATTCCTCGAAGTGGTGCTGGAACTTGTCGCGGTCGACGTCCGGCATCTCACTGTCGAGGAACTCGTACAGATGGTCGAGGACCTCACTGCAGTTCGTCTCGTGCGGCTCTCCGCAGCTCATGAGCCCGAGCCTTTCGCTTCGTCCGACTCTCCGGCGCCCGCGGGGACCAGGCCGCGCTCACGCGCGTAGTCCTCCAGCATGCCGCGCAGTTGGCGGCGGCCCCGGTGCAGCCGGGACATCACCGTACCGATGGGTGTCCCCATGATGTCCGCGATCTCCTTGTACGCAAAGCCCTCTACGTCCGCGAGGTAGACCGCGATACGGAACTCCTCGGGGATCGACTGGAGCGCGGACTTCACGTCCGAGTCCGGGAGGTGGTCCAGCGCCTGGGACTCGGCCGAGCGCAGCCCCGTCGACATGTGCGACTCGGCGCGCGCGAGCTGCCAGTCCTCGATCTCCTCGGCCGCGCTGCGCTGCGGTTCCCGCTGCTTCTTGCGGTACGAGTTGATGAAGGTGTTGGTGAGAATCCGGTACAGCCACGCCTTGAGGTTGGTGCCTTCACGGAACTGGTGGAACGAGGCGTACGCCTTGGCATACGTCTCCTGCACCAGGTCCTCGGCGTCGGCCGGGTTGCGCGTCATGCGCAGCGCTGCCGAATACATCTGATCGAGGAATTCGAGCGCGTCCCGCTCGAAGCGCGCGCTGCGCTCCGTGCTGCTCTCGGCGCCCGTCCCCGCGCTCACGCCCTGGCCCTCGGGCTGCTCCGCCTGGCCGCTGCCGGCCCCTGCGTCGGTACCGGTGACCGGACCCACCTCCTCAAGTTCCCGCGCGAGGCCAAAACCAGCCCCACTCGTTTCGGAGGATAGAACACGACCCGTACCCACCGCCGCTCGAATCGGAGCGGTCTTGGCCGCGTGCAGCACCGTCCAGTCCAGGTCAGTACGGCTGCTGCGACTCGGACATGCGGTCGAACCCATGCGGCTGACTTCCTCTCCCGCGACGACGCCTCACCGGCGCTCCAGTACTTCTGTCCGGCACAACAGCGGTGCCCCGTCCGGCATTCCCGAGAGTCACCCGAGTGACGCGGCCCACCTGGTGACGGCGTCCGTCACGGTCTCCAGCGCGGCCTCCCGCGTCACGGGGGCCCGCTTCGGCACCGCGAAGGAGTGGTCCCCGTAGTCCACCTCGACCAGCTCGAAGCCGCCGTCGGGGAACTCCTCGGGGCGGCCGAAGGGATCGTGCCCGCCCTGGACGACGAGCGTGGGCACCCCGGCGCCGAGCAGTTCCCCGGCGCGGGACTTCTCCGGCTTGCCCGGCGGGTGCAGCGGGAAGCTCAGCGCGAGCACCGCGTGGGCGCCCAGCCCGGTGGCGGTGCGGCAGGCGACGCGGG
>NZ_WWKH01000504.1:0-1414 GCF_009865595.1 Streptomyces sp. SID1328
ACCCACACCGCGGCGACCACCGCCGCCCCCACCGGCCGGGTCAGCCCCGCGAGCGCTGCCAGCAGCCCCGCCGTCACCCAGCGCCCCGACACCACCGCGAACAGCGACCAGGCGGCCAGCGCCGTGAACAGGGACTCGCTGTACGCCATCGACTGCACGATCCCGACCGGCAGCACCGCCCACAGCAGCACGGCGCACACCCCGGCCCGCGCCCCGTACAGCCGTTCCGCCAGCGCGAAGATCCCGCCCGCCGCCGCCAGCGAGGCCAGGGCGGAGACGACGAGCCCCGCGTCCGGGTACGACAGCGGGGTCAGCGCGTGCAGCAGCCGCTCCAGCCAGGGCAGGAGCGGGAAGAAGGCGAGGTCGGAGTGGACGTCGCCGTCCGGCAGCCGGACCTCGTGGCCGTAGCCCGCACCGGCGACCCGCGCGTACCAGAGGGAGTCCCAGCGGGCGGAGAGCAGCTTGTGCGCGCTCGTGCCGCGCGCCGCGCTCCACCCGGCCAGCACGGCCAGCCCCAGGGCCCGGACCCCCGCGTACCCCAGGAGCGCCGGGAGGGCCCGGCGGGGGAGGGAGGTCACGGGCGGGGCCGCCCGGGTGGCTGTCTCGGTCACGGGCCGATTATCGACGCCCGCGCCGGCCGGGCCGTCATGCGCCGATGACCCCGGGTGGCGAGGTGGCGCACGCCACACCGATCGGGGCGCAACCGTGAGAGGTCCACCACGTGACCTGGGCATGAACTCGCGTACGCTGACGAGCCACCCGCGTGGGTCCGAGCGGGCCGGTGACACCGCTTCTCTCCGGCCGTACGGCGTGGAGATCCCCCCCACCCCGCCGGCCCGCCGCACGCGAGGACTCTTCTGGGAGGTACGTACATGTCCGGGACGACCACGGCCGCCGTCCGGCCGTCCCGTGGGGCGACCGGGGCCGGTACCAACCGCTGGGTCGTCCTCGTCGTCCTCTGTGTCAGCCTGCTGCTCGTCGGCCTCGACGCCACCGTGCTGCACGTGGCGGTCCCCGCCGTCACCGAGGACCTCAGGCCCAGCGCGGTCGAACTGCTCTGGATCGTCGACATCTATCCCCTGGTCTGCGCCTCGCTGCTGATCCTCTTCGGCACGCTGGGCGACCGGGTCGGACGCAGACGCGTCCTGCTGCTCGGCTATGCCCTGTTCGGCGTGGCCTCGGCCGTCGCCGCCCTCGCCCACAACGGTGAGACGCTGATCCTGGCCCGCGCGCTGCTCGGCGTCGGCGGCGCCATGATCATGCCCGCCACCCTCTCCATCCTGCGCCAGGTCTTCCCCGACCGGCGCGAACGGGCGCTCGCCATCGGGATCTGGAGCGCCGTCGCCGCCGTCGGCGCGGCCGTCGGCCCGCTGCTCGGCGGATTCCTGCTGGAGCACTTCTGGTGGGGCTCGGT
>NZ_WWKH01000505.1:0-1091 GCF_009865595.1 Streptomyces sp. SID1328
CGAGCGCACCGGACGCCCGGCCACCGCGTCCCCCACCCCCGCCACATGCCCCTCGTACCCCATGATCCCCACCAGCCGGAACCCCGGACGCCGGGCCACCGACCGGGCCAGCTCGGCCAGTTGGGCGGGGGAGTGCAGCGGGGAGCGGCGGGCGCCCACCCTCACCCGGCCGCCGAACAGCCGCAGCGAGGTGTCCAACTCCAGGCAGACCCGCACCACTTCACGCCCCCCGGCGCGGGCGGCGTCGATCAGGTCGAGCTGGGCCACGTCGTCGACCATCACCGTGACCGAGGCGGCCAGCTTGGGATCGCCGGCCAGCTCGGCGTACCCGGCGCGGTCGGCGGAGGGGTAGGCCAGCAGCACGTCGTCGAAGCCCGAGCGCGCCAGCCACAGCGACTCGGCCAGCGTGAACGACATGATCCCGGCGAAGCCCTCCCGCGCCAGCACCCGTTCCAGCAGGGCCCGGCAGCGGACCGACTTGGAGGCGACCCGGATCGGTTTGCCGTTCGCCCGGCGCACGAGGTCGGCCGCGTTGGCGTCGAAGGCGGCCAGATCCACGAGGGCGAGCGGGGCTTCGTAGGCGGCGGTGGCCCGGTCGTACCGGGCCCGGTCGGCGGCACGCGCAGTCATGACGGCAGCCTGCCAGACGCGATTACCCGAGGGTAGGGGGATGTTCCGGGCAGATGCCCCGGCGGCGTCGGCCGGTTCCGTCCCGGCCCCCCGGAACCCGTAAAGTGACGCGCACGTACGGCGGAAAACACCCGGCCGCAGCGCTGAACCGGGATGCCGGTACAGCCGTACGGGTATGCGTGCCCGGACGGAACTCGTCCGACGGGCCGCGGCCGCCGACCACGACGGCCCGCGTACGAGCAGTCGGCCCGGTCGCCAGGAAACGGGGGGTGCATGAGCACGGAAGCGCGCCGCGCCCCGTTCCCTCCGCGCCCCACCGACGACCCCGCGCCCGCCGGGACGGAAGCCCAGGCCGAGGACGAGCCCTCGGTGTTCGCCCCGCGCCGCCCCCTCGAACGCCCCCGCGAGACCCGGCCCCCCGTCCCCGAGGCCCGGATCACCACACCTCCGCCGCCACCGCC
>NZ_WWKH01000506.1:0-907 GCF_009865595.1 Streptomyces sp. SID1328
TGGGCGTGCGGGTGGGCCACGGCCCGCTCGGCGGCGGCCTCCGCCTCGGCCAGCAGCGCCGAGCCGCCCTGCACCTCCCACAGCCGCAGCGTGGCGTACGCGTACTCGGCCCACAGTCCGGGGTCGGCCCCGGCGGGGCGCTCGTTCTCGGTGGCGCCGCGCAGCAGCTGTACGGCGTCGATCACGTCCTGCACCATGCCGTCGGCGTCGAACCGGGCGAGGAGCGTGCGGGCCCGGACCACCGCCGGGTGCGTCGGCCGGGGTCCGGCGGCGGTGCCGGGGCGGGTGCCGTAGAGCCGGAACTGCTCCGGCAGCGGCATGAAGCGCTCCAGCACCCGCGCGGCGACCTCGGCGAAGGGCTGGGGGACGAGGGTGGCGTCGCCGTTGTCACCGGGGTACGCGCCGAACAGGCGGGCCCCCGCCGGGTCTTCCTCCCCGCGCGCCGGGTGGCCGGTGCCGCCGAGCTGGGCGAGGGCGAGGGCCGGGAAGTTGGCGCCGCCCTTGCCGAAGCGCTGCTCGATGTACTCGGAGCAGTGCTTGAGGACGAGCAGGGCCTCGTCCCGGCCGAGCGTGGACAGCAGCGCCTCCCGCACTTCCGGCTCCATCTCGTACCACTGCCCGGCGTCCGGCCCGTGGTCCTCCCCCGCGCGCCGGACGAGGCCGCCGAGCAGCACCTCGGCGAGTTCGGCGGGGCCCGAGCCGGGCAGCATGGTGCGCTGCACCAGCCGCATCACCGGCAGACAGAGCGGGGCGGCGGCGAGGTAGACGGCAAGGCGTCCGGCGGCCGGCGAGGCGGCGGAGCGGAACCGGCTGACCCGCTCCACCGGCGTCGGCCTGCGTCCCCCGGGTGCCTGCGGTGCGGGCGGCTGGTCGGCGCGCACCCAGCCGACCGCACCGGACACCGGCC
>NZ_WWKH01000507.1:0-1945 GCF_009865595.1 Streptomyces sp. SID1328
CGCTGACCGGTGGCGCGGTCGCCTTCGGGACCGCGCGGGACGGGGCGCGGGCCGCTCCGGCCGCCGCCTCCGCCGCTATGGACCCCGGCGCACTCGCGGGCGCCGACCCGGACGCGGCCGTAGCCGCGCTCCAGACCCACCTGAAGGCGCAGCCGAAGGACCACGACGGCTGGGCCACCCTCGGCCTGGCCTATGTGGAACAGGCCCGCACCAAGGGCGACCCGGCCCGCTACCCGCAGGCGCAGGCCGCCCTCCGCCGCTCCCTCGCTCTCGCCCCCGGCAACGACAGGGCGGTGGCCGGACAGGCCGCTCTCGCCGCGGCCCGCCACGACTTCACCGGCGCCCTCGCCGACGCGGACCGCGTGCTGAAGCACAACCCCTACGACGAACGCGCCCTGTGCTCCCGCATCGACGCCCTGGTCGAACTCGGCCGGTACGCCGAGGCGGCACGCGCCGCCGACACCGCCGACGCCCGCAAGCCCGGCATCCCCGTCTTCACCCGGTACGCCTACGTGCACGAGCTGCGCGGTGACGTCACCACGGCCCGGCGCGTCCTCCAGCAGGCCCTCACCGGCGCGACCTCCCCGGGCGACATCGCCTACGTGGCCGCCCAGCTCGGCCAACTCGCCTGGAACCAGGGCGATTACAAGACCGCGCTCACCCAGTACGCCCGCGCCCTGGCCGCCGACGACAGCTATCTCCCCGCGCTGGAGGGCCGGGCCCGCGCCCAGGCGGCGAGCGGGCGACAGGCCGCCGCCGTCAAGGGGCTCGAGGCGGTCGTCGCCCGTGCCCCGCTGCCCACCTCGCTGGTCGCGCTCGGGGAGCTGTACGAGGCGCGCGGCGGCGCGGGTGACCGGGAGAAGGCCCGCCGGCAGTACACCCTCGTCCAGGCGTGGATCGCGCTCGCCCGTGCGAACGGCGTAGACGCCGACCTCGACACCGCGCTGGCCGCCGCCGACCACGGGGACAAGGCGGCCGCCCTGCGCGCGGCCCGCGCCGAGTGGGCCCGCCGGCACACCGTCCACACGGCCGACGCCCTCGCCTGGGCGCTGCACGTCAACGGCCAGGACACGGAGGCCCTCGCGCACGCCCGCGAGGCCACCGCCACCGGCTACCGCAACGCGTCCTTCCTCTACCACCGGGGCGTCGTCGAACTCGCCACCGGACACACGAAGGAGGGCCGGGCCTCGCTGGCGGCGGCACTGAAGCTGAACCCCGGCTTCTCCCCGCTCGGTGCCGCCGACGCCCGCACGGCACTGGAGGCGGCCAAGTGAGACTCCGCCGTTCCCTCGCCGTCTTCGCCGGCGCCTGCGCCGTGCTGCTCGGCTCCGCCCCGGCGGCGGACGCGCATCCCCTGGGCAACTTCACCGTCAACCGGTACGACGGACTGGTCGCCGCCCCCGGCACGCTCCACGTCACCCACGTCGAGGACCTGGCGGAGATCCCGGCGACCCAGGCCAAGCCGGACCTGGCCCGGCTCGGCACCGCCCGGTGGGCCGAGGTGCGCTGTGCCGAGGCGGCGCGGGGCAGCGAGGTCACCGTGGGCGGGCGCCGGATCACCCTCACGGTCTCGGCCGCGCGGGCCGAGCTGCGGCCGGGGCAGGCGGGGCTGGACACCCTGCGGCTGGAGTGCGCGGAGTCGGCGCCGCTGCCCGAGGGCGTGACGGTGAGCGTGGGCTTCCACAGCGCCGGGGTGTCCTCCGGGCCGGGGTGGCGGGAGATCACGGCGCGGGGCGACCGGATGACGCTGAGCCGGTCCGACGTGCCGCGGAAGTCGGTCTCGCGTGAACTCACCACCTACCCGGCCGGTTTGCTCTCCTCCCCCGCCGACACCTCCACCGCCCGGCTCACGCTCCGGCCCGGCGGGGCCGCCCTCTCCCCGGAGCGGGACGCGCCCGGCGCCTCGGTACTGCCGCGCGGCGCCGACCGCTGGACCCGGGCCCTC
>NZ_WWKH01000508.1:0-565 GCF_009865595.1 Streptomyces sp. SID1328
TGGCCGCCGCGCCCGCGAGACGCCGGGTACTGGTCCTGGACGGGCGGCCGGGGCCCTGGCTGCCCGCCGGGTTCGAGGTCGTCCCGCAGTGTGCGGGCGGCCTCGACGAACGGCTCGCGGACGCCTTCGCCCGCTGCACCGGGCCCGCTCTGCTGGTCGGCATGGACACCCCGCAGATCACCCCCGACCTGCTGACCCTGGACTTCACCGACTGTGACGCCCGCTTCGGCCCGGCCGAGGACGGCGGCTTCTGGGCCCTCGGCCTGGCCCGCCCCGAGCCCGGACTGCTGCGGGGTGTCCCGATGTCCGTGCCCGAGACGGGGAGCGTGCAGCGTGAGCGGCTGGCCGCCGCCGGGCTGCGGGTGCGTGAGCTGCCCCGGTTGCGGGACGTCGACACCGCCGCCGACGCCCACGCCGTGGCCGCCCTCGCCCCGGACACCGCCTTCGCCGCGCGTCTGGCGGCCCTCACCCACTCGGGAGCAGCATGAGCACCGCGACCGCGCCCGCCTGGGCGGCCTCCGACCCGTACGCCACCGCGCTGCGCACCGGCCGGGGCCCGCTGTTC
>NZ_WWKH01000052.1:0-209 GCF_009865595.1 Streptomyces sp. SID1328
CTCATCGAGGGCCCGCCCGAGGCCGACCCGCTGATCCCCCTGGCCGCCGACCCCGGCCTGCGTCCGCCGGTCGCGCTGCTCGCCCACGCGGTGGACGAGCCCGGCCGGTCGGCGTTCTGGCCGATGGCGGAGTTCAGCCCCGAGTGGGTGGCGATCCGTTGGGCTGTCGAACGGGGTGTCCCGGCCCGCTTCATCGACCTGCCCGCCAC
>NZ_WWKH01000509.1:0-260 GCF_009865595.1 Streptomyces sp. SID1328
GGGCCACCGCGCTGCCCGTCGCCCTGGCCCGCTGCACCGACCCGGAGAGCGGGGCGGTGCGCTGGGCGCCGGGCAGCGGCCTGCGTCCGCGCGAGGCAGTGCTGGAGGCGCTGCGCGATCTGCTCGGCGCGGAGCAGATGCGGCGGGCCGGTGCCGAGCCGGACCTCGGCGACCCGCTGTGGGCCGACCTGGAGGCGGCGGCGCTGGTCCCCGGGGGCGAGCCGGTGCCCTTGCGGGCCGACGGGACCGACTGGGCCGGG
>NZ_WWKH01000510.1:0-433 GCF_009865595.1 Streptomyces sp. SID1328
CGGCGGCCTCCGCGACCTCGGCCGTCTCGGCGGCCTTGGCGGCGGCGGTCTTGCGCGTGCGGCGCGGCTTGGTCTCGGCCTCGGGGGCCTCGGCCGCGTCCACGGCCGTCTCCGCGGCAGCTGCCTTGCGGGTGCGGCGCTTCGGCGCCTCGGCGACGGGCGCTTCGACGACGGCCTCGGGAACCGCCTCCACGGCCTTGCGCGCACGGCGACGGGGCTGCTTCGGGGCCTCGGCCACGGCGGTCTCCGCGACCGTCTCCACGACGGGCGCCTCGACGACGGCCTCGGCGACCGGCGCCTCCACGGCCTTGCGCGTACGGCGACGGGGCTGCTTCGGGGCCTCGGCCACGGCGGCCTCGGGGGCCGCCTCCACGATCGGCGCCTCGACGACGGCCTCGGTCACGGCCGGAGCCGCCTCGGCGCGCTTGCGGGT
>NZ_WWKH01000511.1:0-1130 GCF_009865595.1 Streptomyces sp. SID1328
GGTCTACCGCGCGGTCGGCTACCTCTCGGACAAGCTGCCCAAGCTGCCCTGGGACCTGGAGACGGGCACCGTCCCGGACGAGGGCGGCCGGGTCATCGAGGAGGGCGGTGCCCACCTGACGTCGACGTACGTCACGGGCTGGATCAGGCGCGGCCCGGTCGGTCTGATCGGTCACACCAAGGGCGACGCCAACGAGACGGTGGCCAACCTGCTGGACGACCACGCCAACGGCCGGCTGCACACGCCGTCCGCGCCGGACCCGGAGGCCGTGTACGCCTTCCTGTCCGGGCGGGGGGTCCGCTTCACCACGTGGGACGGCTGGTACAAGCTGGACGCCGCCGAGCGCGCCCTCGGCGAGCCGCACGGCCGCGAGCGCGTGAAGCTCGTGGAGCGCGAGGACATGCTCCGGGAGAGCGGCGCCTGATCCTCTGGTGCGCGCGTGCGGCCGAACGACGACGAGACCCCGACGAGACCGGTGAGCCCGCTCTCGTCGGGGTCTCCCGTACCCGGCCCCCACGGGACGCGCACGAGGCGCACCACGGGCGCACCCGACCGCGCGCGCCCCTGCCCGACGCGCCGCCCCGGCACCCGGCGCCCCGATGGCGGGGCATACCGGTGATACTGGAACGCGCACCGGCCCCCACCAGCAGATTGGCCCATGTCGAACTCCGCCACCGACCGCGCCCCCGTCCCGCAGACGATCTGGGCGGCCCGCGGCCGTCACACCGGTCCCACCCCCGAGGACGTCGTACGCCGCACCCTGAGAGAGCGCCGGGCGAGCGGGGATCTCGACGACTTCTCGGAGCCGCCCGTCCCTGCGGGCTCCACCGACCGCGTCTTCGAGGCGCGCTGGCGCGCCGGGGGCACGATCACCGTTCGGGCCCGGCTCACCCTCGTCTCCGTGCCGGAGCGGCCGGGGCACGAATGGACGCTCGTCGCGGAGGCCGAGCGGCTGTGGGAGGAGGCGTGGCCCTCACCGGCCACTCTGTTCTGGCCCGACTCCGGCTCCGCGTCCGAGGACGGCGAGTGGGACCACCACCCCACCGTGCCGGGGCTGCGGTTCCGGCAGGTCAACGCGCTGCCGCTGGACGACAAGGAGATGCGCAGGCGACTGCGGGACGCCGCCCGTG
>NZ_WWKH01000512.1:0-296 GCF_009865595.1 Streptomyces sp. SID1328
GGCCACCCTCGGCGGGGAGCTGCGGAGGTACGGGGGCTGCCTGGGCCGGGGCCGCCGGTACGGGGGGCTGAGCCGCGGCGGGGGCCACGCCCGGAGCGGTGCCGGTGTCGGCGGTACCGGGGGTGGGGGCGGGGCCCTGGACCCGAGCCGGTCCCTGGGCCGGGACGGGGACCACGCCCGGAGCCGCACCCGGCATCGGAGCCGGACCCTGCGCCGGGACGGCCCCCGCACCCGGAGTAAGACCCTGCACGGGCACCGGACCAACGCCCGGAGCCGCACCCGGCATCGGAGCCGGA
>NZ_WWKH01000513.1:0-10903 GCF_009865595.1 Streptomyces sp. SID1328
AGCCGCCCTGGCCCTCCGGGGAGCTCCGGCCGCCGCCGCGTCGCCGTGACGGTGCCGTCCCCCGGCTGCTCGTGATGCTCATCGCCCGCCCTCTTGTGCCTCTCCCTGGGTTGTACAGTTGCGCAATGTAGCAATCATCGCTGAACGGGCCGGAGGCGCGGGAGCCCTGGCCGTCAGGAACCGCGTGGGAAAAGGGAGGGCGACCGTGCTCCGCAATGGACTGGAACCCTGGCATCTGCTGGTCGTGGCGATCGTCTTCATCGTGCTGTTCGGCTCCAAGAAGCTGCCGGACACCGCTCGCTCGCTGGGCCGGTCCCTGCGCATCCTCAAGAGCGAGGCGAAGGCGATGAAGGACGAGAGCGCCGCTCCCGCCGCCCCCACGCCGGTCGACCCCGCTGTCCGGTGAACTCGGCACGCCGGGGGAGAAGTTCCCGTATCACCTGAAAGAGTCAGAACCCGGCGGCAGGGTGCCGCCGGGTCCGTGGAAACCCGTGGTCAGGCGTCGGCGCGCTCCCGGCGCCGCTCTCGTCGGGACACGCGGGCCTCCTGGTCGGGCAGCCAGCCGAAGGCGAGGCAGCTGCCGACGACCCCGAGGAGCAGGCCGATGAAGAAGCCGCCCAGGTTGGACGTGAGCCAGCTGCCCAGCGAGACCAGGACGCCGACGATCGAGTAGAACAGCCGCTGGGCCGGGTTGAAGAGGACCAGCAGCCCGAGCAGCAGCATCAGGGCCGGCAGCAGGTAGCCCGCGAGCCCCTGCATGCCGATGTGCATGACGACCTTCAGCGACGCCTTCTCGGTGAGCAGGATCTCGGTGCCGCCCAGCGCGAGCAGCAGCCCGCCCCAGAACGGCCGCCGCCCCCGCCAGTCGCGGAAGGCCGCCCTCGCTGTCCGGCGCCCAGGCTCCGCCATCGGTTCAGCAGCCCGAGTCGCTGAAGCCCAGCTTCAGACCGGGCAGCTTGAACACGCCGGCGGTGGTCGCGTAGTTGGTCTGGCGCAGGTTGGCGATGTGCACGGTGTCGGCCTGCTGGGAGAAGACGCCGATCGGGCCCTTGGCGTTGGCCTTGTTCAGCGTGCTGGCGTCGTTGCCGATCTCGATGTGGTCGAAGGAGGCGTTGCCCGACAGTTCGGTGGAGTCGGTGGTCAGATCGGTCGCCGTCACCTTCGTCCTGCCCTGGCCCGCCTTGATCAGCAGGTTGGTGCCGCCCAGGTCGACGCTCTGGCACAGCTTGGTGAGGGTCGCGCTCTTGATCGCGGAGGTGACGACGAGCACCTGCCCGCCGGTGTCACCCGCGTTCGGGCTGCCGTCCGCCATGTTGTCCAGGCCGCCGAACTGCTCGAAGCCGGTGCCGTTCAGCTCGGTCGCCGTGACGGTGAACGGCATGCCGGAGATGGCGAACTGCACACCCAGCGCGCCCTCGGCGGTCAGGATCGCGAGCCCGGCCGCGACAAGGGTGGCGGGGACCGCCAGTACGGCGGCCCGGCGGTACCGGACGCGCCCGCGCCGTACGCCGCCGGCCGGGTCGGGCGCGGGGGTGGGGTCGGTGGACGAGAGGTCCGGGGACGAGGCCATGTCTGCTCCCATGGGCGTAGATCCATGCGGTTTCAGGTGGCGCGTTGTCCTGGCGCGGACAAGGGCGGCCGCGTGGGCCGCCTCGCTGTTCCCGGTGGACGCGAGGGCTCTGGCCGGTTACGCGACGGTAGCCTTCTCGGAAGTTACCGCCGGTTACATTGAAGGGTCAAGAGAGTGGTGAAAAGTAGGTGCCGACCCTGCGCAGGCGCGTGCCGCTGACCTCCAACTCCCTTGCACCGTATTGACGTTGGCGTCACATCAGGTCTACAACTCTGCCTGATCTCCTCGGGACCGTGGCGCCGGGCCCGACCCGCGGCACGCGCCGGTTCCCGGCTTCTCCGGGCGGCCGTCCCGTATACGAAATCCCGCACCTCGCATCGCATCCCGGCGCACCCTGCTCTCCGCCCCCCACCTCGGAAGAGAGGCACCCGCATGCGCACCTTCCTCGCCCTTGCCGGAACCGTCACCGCGCTCACCGTCGCCGTGGCCGTCCCCGCGTCCGCCGACGCGGGCACCGTCCTCACCACGGGTGGTGCCGGCGGCACCGCCGTGGCCGTCGGCGACACCCTCACCGCGCCGCTGGCCGCCGGCACCTCCGCCACCCTGTACTCCAGCGCGACCGGCACCAGCGGTGTCACCTGCAAGGCGTCCCAGTTCACGGCCCAGGTCACCGGCAACCCGGCGGCTCCGGGCTCCGCCACCGAGTCGGTCACCGGCCACACCTTCGACAGCTCGACGTGCACCAGCAACGTCACCGGGGTCCTCGGTGTCAACGGCATCACCGTCGACCACCTGCCCTACACCGCCTCGGTCTCCTCCGACGGCACCCTCTCCGTCGCCCCGGCGAGCGGCTCGACCATCCAGACCACGGTCAAGCTGCGCACCCTGCTCGGCTCCGTCACCTGCGTCTACCAGGCGCCGAGTCTGACCGGGAAGGCGGACAACGCCGACAACAGCATCACCTTCACCAACCAGCAGTTCAGCAAGGTGTCCGGCTCGTCGCTCTGCTTCGCCAGCGGCTACTTCACCGCCAAGTACGCCCCGGTCACCGACGCGGGCGCGCCGGTGTTCGTCAACTGACCGTTCACTGAAGCCTGTTCAGCGTCGGCGCAGGCGCGGGACGAGGGCGGCGGCCGCGGTGACCACCAGCACCGCGGCCGCACCGCCCGCCAGCAACGGAGCCGAGGGGCCCGACTTCGCACGGGTCGCCTCGGCCACCGGCTTGCCGTCGTCCGGCACGGCTGCGTACGAGGAGTCCTTGCGCGGCACGGGAGTCGACGCCTCCGCCGAGGGCGAGGCGGACGCCGGGTGCGAGGCGTGCGCGGAGGGTGTCGCCGCCTTCGAGGCCGGCTTCCTGGTGGGCGCGGGCCGGGTGGCGCCCGAACCGCCCCCCGACGCCGCGCTCCCCCTCGCCAGCACCACGTCGGAGCACGAGTAGTAGGTGTCCGGCGTGCTGGTGTTCTGCCAGATCGTGTACAGCATCTGACGTCCCGTCCGGTCCGAGGGAAGCGTCGCCTGAAGGTGGTACGCCCCGTTGCTCAGCGGCGGGTTCCTGAACTCGGCGAACGGGCGGTCCGGCAGGTCGGACCACTTCAGCGGCTTCGCCGGGTCGTAGCCGGGCTTGGTGAGGTACAGCCGGAACGAACCCTCGTGGGCGATCGTGGAGGCGTACGTCAGGGTCAGCCGGGCGCCCGGAGTCAGCCGGGTGGCGGGCCAGTCGGTGCGGGCCAGGTCGAGACCCCGGTAGGCGGGCAGATTCCCGCTGCACAGTCTGCCGTCCGGAATCACCTGCCGGTCACGGCCGTTGACGTCGGGTACCCGCAGGTTGTCCCACGCGGTGAAAGGGGCGCCGTTCGCCGTGATCGCGGCCCGGCAGGCGGCCGACCGGTTGGCGCTGCCGCCCTGGGGCGAGCAGGCGTAGACCCGGCTGACCGGATCGGTGGGGGCGCCGTGCGCCAGTGCCGGGCCCGCCGTCCACGGCAGCAGCAGGAGCGGGGTCGCGGCGGCGGCCGCCAGAGTGCTCAGGCGGGGGGTCATCCGAGTCATCCGGGACGTCTCCTCGGCGGGGCGGGGAAGGGGGTCTCCGTCCCCAATACGGGTGACGGCACGGGGGTGTTCAGACCCCCAGTTGACCGAAGAAGTCAATTACAGACCGCATCGGCTGTTTTTGCCGTACCCCTCGACGCCCGGGAATCTTCGCGTGAGCGACGCAGTGCACCCGTAAGCCCCCGGAGCCGGATAAAAGCGGAAGGCCCAGTTCACCCCGGTCGAGCAGGGGAGGAAGTGTGGAAGAGCACGGAATCTCGGTGCGTCCCACGTGACTCCCGTTGCGGCTCGGTGAGTTATCGTATGCGAGGGGTCAAAACAAACCGCGTGTCCCGTTCGTGCAGGAGAGGGGTCGGCCGATGGCGAGGCAGTTGCGCGCTGAACAGACCCGGACGACGATCATCACCGCCGCGGCCGACCTGTTCGACCGGCAAGGGTATGAATCAACCAGTCTGAGCGACATCGTCGGACATGCGAACGTCACCAAGGGCGCCCTGTACTTCCACTTCGCCGCCAAGGAGGACCTGGCCCACGCCATCCTCGAACTCCAGTCGGTGGCCGCCCGGCAGGTGGTGGCCGAGGTCGAGAGCCGGGGCTGCTCGTCGCTGGAGGCGCTGATGCGCGTCACGTTCGCCCTTGCCCGCCTCGCCGTGCACGACCCGGTGCCCCGCGCCGGGCTCCGCCTGGTCACCACCAACCTGCCCGTGCGGCCGCCGCTGCGGCACCCCTTCACCGAGTGGCTGGAGTTCGCCTCCCGCAAGCTGCACGGCGCGGTCCGGGACTGCGACGTGCACGTCGAACTGGACGCCGGGATCGTCGCCCACTCCCTGGTCTGTTTCTTCGTCGGCACCAGGGTCGCCGGGCGCACCCTGGAACCACCCGCACGGCTGCCCCGCAGGGTCGCCGAGATGTGGTACCTGATGCTCCGCAGCCTGGTCCCGGTGCACCGCCGCCCCCGCTACCTCGCCCTCGCGGCGCAACTGGAGCGGGAGGCGAGGACCGGCTGACCTGCGGGGTACGGTGACGGCATGTCCGACGCCGCCCCCACCGCGCCCGTCATCCGCGCCGACGCACCCGGCTCCTTCCCGCACCGCACCCTGGCCGAACGGCACCCCGCGATCATCCGCCAGGTCCGCGCCGGCCTCCCCTACGAGCCCCCGCAGCAGCGCGAGCTGGACGCCCTTCTGAAGAACTGCACCGAGGGCGTCATCGAACCCCTGCCCGCCGATGCCCCCGACCGCGAGCGCTGGCAGAGCTGGGGTATGGACACCTACGCGGGCCAGTCCTGGTTCGACGTGCCGTGGCTGTGGGCCGAGAGCTACTTCTACCGCCGCCTGCTCGGCGCCGTCGGCTACTTCGGTCCCGGCGCCTGGCGGGGCATCGACCCGTTCCGCCCCTCCAAGACCGGCGAACTCCACTCCGCCGAGACCGACGCCGAGCTGTCCGCCCTCGACGCACTCCGGGACCGCCCGGCCGACGACCGCGACCGCGCCCTGCTGAGCGGCTCCCTCTGGGGCAACCGCGCCGACCTCAGCTTCCAGCTGTCCGCCGAGGGCGGCGAGCGACGCGAAGCCGCCCCGGGCCTGGTGGCCGACGACAGCGACCTCCTCTGGTCGCTGCTCCCGCCCGGCGGCACCGGTACCCTCTGCCTGGTCGCGGACAATGCCGGCCGCGAGCTCGTCCCCGACCTGCTGCTCATCGCCGCGCTCCTCACCGAGCCCCGGATCGGCCGCGCGGTCCTGCACCTCAAGCCGACGCCGTACTACGTATCCGACGCAACCACCGCCGACGTGATCGACGCCCTGCACCGCCTCCGCCCGGCGGGCGGTCTGGCGGGGGAGTACGGCGACACGCTCTGGTCGGCCCTGGGCGACGGCCGCCTCGTCCTCCGCGCCCACCCCTTCTCCTGCTCGCCGCTGCCTTACGCCGACATGCCGGACGACCTCCGTGCCGACTTCGCGGCGGCCGACCTCACCCTGTTCAAGGGCGACCTCAACTACCGCCGTCTGGTGGGTGACCGGTACTGGCCGGCCACCACGCCCTTCGACGAGGTGACCGCCTGGTTCCCCGGCCCGGTGGCCGCGCTGCGCACCCTCAAGTCCGAGGTCGTCACCGGGCTCTCCGCCGCCACCGAGGCGGCGTTGGACAAGGCGGAGGGAAGGAAGTGGCTCACCAGCGGCACCCACGCCCTGATCCAGGTCAACCCGTCAGCCGGCCCGCACGGGCAGTGACGCGACACCGTGGGTGACGCCGGAGCCGGACCGCAGCACCGGCCCGGCGAGCCGCAGCTCCGGCAGGGCGTGCAGCACCTCCTCGTGGAGGACGCGCAGTTGCAGCCGGGCGAAGTCGGCGCCCAGACAGAGGTGCGGACCTGCGCCGAGGGAGAGGTGCGGGTTGGGCGCGCGGGCGAGGTCCAGGCGGTCGGGAGTGGTGAAGACCTCGGCGTCGCGGTTGGCGGCAGCGAGGGAGACGACGATCCTGTCACCGCGCCGGATGCGGTGCCCGGAGAGGTCGGTGTCCGTGGCGGCGGTGCGGCGGAGGGTGAGCAGAGGCGGGTGCAGGCGGAGCAACTCCTCGATCGCGGGGCCGAGTTCCGCTGTCCCTTCGCGTAGCTCCCGGTACGCCTCGGCGTGCTGTGCCAGCACCGCGAGTCCGCCCGCCGCCGCGTCGCGCATCGGGGCGAGGCCGGTGGTCAGGAGGAGGGGGACGAGCATGTCGAGCTCGTCGGAGGTGAGCCGGGCGTTGTGGGCCAGCACCGTGGTGAGGTCGTCGTCCGGATAGCGGCGGCGGTGGACGATGAGCCGGCGGGCGTAGCCGGTCGTGTCCTCCAGCGCGTGGGGCCCGGTCCAGCCGGGCAGACGTCGCCGGTCGGCGTGCGGGACGCCCAGCAGGTCGGCCAGGTTGAGCGCGGTGTACGGGTCGGACACGGCGGTGGCGAGGTCGAGGACCCCGTCGGTGGCGCGGGCTGTGTCCAGTGCGCGGGTGAGCAGGGTGCGGGCGCGCTCGCGGGCGGTCGCTGTGAAGCGTTCGACGCGCTCGGGGGTGAGGGCACCGGCCGTGTGATCTCTGAGACGGGTGTGCTGGGGCGGGTCCTGGCGGGACAGCAGCCGTCCCAGGAGCGGGAGTTCGCCGGGTCCGGGGCGGGAGGAGTACGTCACCGGGTCCTCGAGTACGCGGAGGGCGTCGGCGTGCCGGGTCACCGCCCAGAAGCCGGGGCCGGGCGGCCGGTCCGCCGTGCCGGGCTCGTCCTGCCAGGACACCGGGGCGGGCGCGTGCGGTAATCGGTGCCGGGGAGGCGGGGAGGGGATCATGGCCCATACCGTGGCCCCGGCCCGGGGGACGGACAAGGGGAGTGACGGCCTCCGGTGCCCGGCTGTCCGGATGTCGTCGACAGGGCCGGAAACGGGCCACGGGCAGGGGCGTGGCTGTGACGGTCAACGCCACACCGAGCGCTGCGAGTTCCCGGTTTCGGCACTGGTTCACGCGATGGTGTGATCATCCCCGTCGTGGCGGATGGCCCATTTGCCCGGCGGGTAGCCCCCCGCCATGACGCAGCCGTTCGAACTCCCGCACTTCTACATGCCGTATCCCGCGCGGCTCAATCCGCATCTGGACGAAGCCCGTGCCCACTCCACCGAGTGGGCGCGCGGGATGGGCATGCTGGAGGGCTCCGGGATCTGGGACCAGGCCGACCTGGAGGCGCATGACTACGGCCTGCTGTGCGCCTACACCCACCCCGACTGCGACGGGTCCGCGCTCTCGCTGATCACCGACTGGTACGTGTGGGTGTTCTTCTTCGACGACCACTTCCTCGACATGTTCAAGCGCACTCCGGACCGCGCGGCCGGCAAGGCCCACCTGGACCGGCTCCCGCTGTTCATGCCGCTCGACCCCGCCGCCCCCGTCCCCGAGCCGGAGAACCCGGTCGAGGCGGGCCTCGCCGACCTCTGGGCGCGCACGGTTCCGGCGATGTCCGCGGACTGGCGGCGCCGCTTCGCCGTGGCGACCGAGCACCTGCTCAACGAGTCGATGTGGGAACTGTCCAACATCAACGAGGGCCGGATCGCCAACCCGGTCGAGTACATCGAGATGCGCCGCAAGGTGGGCGGCGCCCCCTGGTCGGCGGGACTCGTCGAGTACGCGACCGCCGAGGTGCCCGCCCCGGTCGCGGAGTCCCGGCCGCTCCGGGTGCTGATGGAGACCTTCTCCGACGCCGTCCACCTGCGCAACGACCTGTTCTCCTACCAGCGGGAGGTGGAGGAGGAGGGCGAGAACAGCAACGGCGTGCTGGTGCTGGAGCGGTTCTTCGGGTGCTCGACCCAGCAGGCCGCCGAGACCGTCAACGACGTCCTCACCTCACGGCTGCACCAGTTCGAGCACACCGCGCTCACCGAGGTGCCCGCCGTGGCGCTGGAGAACGGGCTGCGGCCCGACGAGGTCGCGGCGGTGGCCGCGTACACCAAGGGGCTGCAGGACTGGCAGTCCGGCGGCCACGAATGGCATCTGCGCTCCAGCCGCTACATGAACCAGGGCGCCCGCTCCGAGACGCCGTGGCGGGCGCCGAGCGGTCCCGGCACCTCCGCCGCCGACGTCCGCGCCCTGCTGGCCTCGGCGGGCGCCGAACGTCTGCGCGCGTACACGCACGTCCCGTACCAGAAGGTCGGGCCGTCGCTGCTGCCCGAATTCCACATGCCGTTCCCGCTGGAGCTGAGCCCGCACCTCGACGCCTCCCGGCAGCACCTCGTCACGTGGTGCCACACCATGGGCATCCTGAGCGAGGGCGTCTGGGACGAGGACAAGCTCGCCGCGTACGATCTCGCGCTGTGCTCCGCAGGACTCGATCCCGACGCCACGCCCGAGGCGCTCGACCTGAGCGCGCAGTGGCTCGCCTGGGGGACGTACGGCGACGACTACTACCCCCTGGTGTACGGCCACCGCCGGGACTTGGCCGCCGCCCGGCTGACCACGGCCCGGCTGTCCCAGTGCATGCCGGTCGAGGGTGAACCGGGGATCGTCCCGGTCAACGCCATGGAGCGCGGGCTCGTCGACCTGTGGACGCGGACCACCGCCCCGATGAGCGTCGAGCAGCGGCACACCCTGAAGGCCGCCGTCGACGTGATGACCGAGAGCTGGGTGTGGGAGCTGTCCAACCACCTCCAGCACCGCGTCCCCGACCCCGTCGACTACCTGGAGATGCGCCGCGCCACCTTCGGCTCCGACCTCACCCTGAGCATGTGCCGGATGGGCCAGGGTCCGGCCGTCCCGCCCGAGGTGTACCGCACCGGACCGGTGCGCTCGCTGGAGAACGCCGCCATCGACTACGCCTGCCTGCTCAACGACGTCTTCTCGTACCAGAAGGAGATCGAGTACGAGGGCGAGATCCACAACGCGATCCTCGTCGTGCAGAACTTCTTCGGCATCGACTACCCGGCCGCGCTCGCCGTCGTCCACGACCTGATGACCCAGCGCATGCGGCAGTTCGAGCATGTGGTCGCGCACGAACTGCCCGTGCTCTACGACGACTTCCAGCTCTCCGAGGAGGCGCGGGCGGCGATGGACCACTATGTCCTCGACCTCCAGAACTGGCTCGCGGGCATCCTCAACTGGCATCGGGAGGTCGACCGTTACAAGGCCGAATGGCTGGGCGGCCGCGCCCACGGCTTCGTACCCGGCCAGGCACCCGGGCGGCTCCAGCTGACCGGCTGACGGCGCCCCCGCGCCCCCGGCGGCCACCGCGAACCCGGTGGTCGCCCTATGCCCCGCGCGTCATGATGGCCGTACGCGCCCCGCCGCCACGACCACACCCGGAGGCCCGCATGACCGGCAGTACGCCCGCGATCTTCACCGCCGAGGACTACCGCGCCCGCATGGCGCGCGCGACCGGCGCCGCCGCCGGGGCGGGGCTCGGCGGGCTGCTCGTGGCGCCGGGACCGGACCTGGTCTGGCTCACGGGGTACGCGCCCCCTGTCACCGAGCGGCTCACGCTGCTGGTCCTCGCGCCGGGCCGTGACCCCGTGCTCGTGGTGCCCGCGCTGGAGGCCCCCGACGCCGAGCGGGCCGCGGGCGCCCCCGCGCTCACCCTGCTGAAGTGGACCGACGGCGAGGACCCGCACTCCCTCACCGCCGAGCTGCTCGGCCCCGAGGGCGGCGTCGGCGTCAGCGACAACGCGTGGGCGCTGCATCTGCTGGCCCTCCAACGGGCTCTGCCGGACCTCAGGTGCAGCGCGCTCACCGACGCGCTGCCCATGCTGCGGGCCGTCAAGGACACCGCCGAGCTGGAGCTGCTGGCCGCCGCCGGGGCCGCGGCCGACGCCGCCTTCGAGGAGATCAGAAAGCTGCCCTTCGCCGGGCGCCGCGAGGACGAGGTGGGGCGCGACCTCGCCGGCCTGCTGCGCCGCTTCGGCCACTCCCAGGTGGACTTCACCATCGTCGGCTCCGGCCCCAACGGCGCCAACCCGCACCACGAGGTCGGGGAGCGGGTCATCCAGCGGGGCGACATGGTCGTCCTCGACTTCGGCGGGCTGAAGGACGGCTACGGCTCCGACACCACCCGCACGGTCCACGTGGGCGAGGCGACCGAGGAGGAGCGCCGGGTGCACGACGTGGTGCGGGCCGCGCAGGAGGCCGGGTTCCGGGCCGTCCGGCCGGGCGCCACCTGCCAGGACGTCGACCGTGCCGCCCGCGCGGTGATCGAGGACGCGGGGTACGGGCCGTACTTCATCCACCGCACCGGGCACGGCATCGGCGTCACCACGCACGAGCCGCCGTACATGATCGAGGGCGAGGAGCAGCCGCTCGTGCCCGGCATGTGTTTCTCGGTCGAGCCCGGCATCTACCTGCCCGGCCGGTTCGGGGTCCGGATCGAGGACATCGTGACGGTGACGGAGGAGGGCGGACGCCGCCTGAACAACACCACCCGTGAGATGGTCGTGGTGGACTGACCAGACCCGGGCAGCCACCTCCGCGACGACCTTCCGGAACGGCGAGACACGACCCATGAACCGGCCACCGACCCCCACCCCGGACACCGTGCGCGCACTGGTCCGCTCGCTGCTGAAGAGCGGTACGGCCCAGGGGCCCGAGGTACGGCCCGTCGCGCCGGAGCACCCGTACACCTGGTGGGTCGGGACCCGGTACGTGCTGCGGCTCGCGCCCGACCGGGAGGCGTCCGTCCGGCTGCGGCGGGAGACGCGGCTCAGGGACCTCGTGCGGCCGCATGTGCCCGTCGTCGTCCCGTCCGCGGTGGCGCACGGCGACTGGACGCCCGGCCTCGCCTGCACGCTCGAC
>NZ_WWKH01000514.1:0-10041 GCF_009865595.1 Streptomyces sp. SID1328
GAGGCCGAGTGGAACCGGCGTACGCCGTGCCCCGGCTGGTCGGTGCGGGACGTGGTCTCCCACGTCATCGGGCTGGACTGCGAGATGCTCGGCGACCCCCGGCCGATCCACACACTGCCCCGCGACCTCTTCCACGTCACCAACGAGGCGCAGCGGTACATGGAGATGCAGGTCGACGTGCGCCGCCATCACACGGCGCCGGAGATGACGTCGGAGCTGGAGTACACGGTCATCCGGCGCAACCGGCAGATCCGCAACGAGTCCCGGCAGCCCGACACCATCGTCCGGGGGCCGATGGGCAAGGAGATCACCCTCGAACACGCCATGCGGATGCGGGCGTTCGATGTCTGGGTGCACGAGCAGGATCTGCGCACCGCCCTCGGGCGTCCGGGCAACCTCGACTCGCCCGGCGCGCTGGTCGCCCGTGATCTGCTGCTGGCCGGGCTGCCCATGGTGGTCGCCAAGAAGGCGGAGGCGCCGCGCAGTTCGGCGATCGTCTTCGACGTGCACGGGCCGGTGGAGTTCCTGCGCACGATCCGCGTCGACATCCAGGGCCGGGGCACGCTGGAGACGGCACCCGCGCTCGGGCCCGCCGCCGGCTTCAGCCTCGACTGGGAGACGTACTTCCGGCTGGCCTGCGGGCGGATCAGTGCGGAGGCGGCGGGCGACCGCGTCAAGACCGAGGGCGACCCGGAACTGACGGCGGCGATCCTGCGGAACTTCGCGGTCACGCCGTGACCTTTTAATCGGGTGCCGGTGGGCCGGGCCGCGGTTACCGTCCCCGCCATGACCTCGCGACTCACCTTCCACGGCCCGCTCTCCTCCGCCCGCGCCGACGCGATCGTCGGCCGCCTCTCCGCGAACCGCCCCCACACCGTCCTCGACATCGGCTGCGGCTGGGGCGAGCTGCTGCTCCGCGTCCTGGAAGCGGTCCCGGAGGCACGGGGCACGGGCATCGACCTCAACGAGACGGACCTCGCCCGGGGCCGCCGCTCGGCGGAGGAGCGGGGCCTGGCGGAACGGGTGGCCTTCCTGGCGGAGTCCGCCCGCGACACCGACCACGGTCCCGCCGACCTGGTCCTCTGCGTGGGCGCGACCCAGGCCCTGTCCGACGCCGACTGCCCCACACCGGAAGCCCTGCGCTCCCTCCGCCGCCTGGTCTCCGACCACGGCCGGGTCCTCCTGGGCGAGGGCATATGGGACCGCCGGCCCACTCCCGCCGAGCTGGCGGGCATGTGGCCGGACGCCGCCGAGTCCGACCACCTCACCCTCCCCGCCCTGCTGGACCTCGCCGTCGAGTCCGGCTTCCGCCCGGAGTGGACAGAAACGGCCACCCTCCCGGAGTGGGAGGAATTCGAGTCGGGGTACCAGGCCGACCAGGAAGTCTGGCTGGCCGCCAACCCGGACGCGGCCGAGGTCCGCGAACGCCTGGACCGCCACCGGGCCCAGTGGATGAGCTACCGGGGAATCCTGGGAATGGCGTACCTGACGCTGGTCCCGGTCCTGCGCTGAGCCGGCTACGCCGCGGGCACGTGCACTGTCTCCACCCTGCTCGCCACCAACCGCTCCTGCTCCCGGCGGGCCGCCCGGCCGCGCAGCCGGAGGATCTGGGTGAGGCCGAGGGCCTGGAGGACGAAGACGGCGCAGAAGGCCACGGAGTAGTCGTCGCCGGTGGCGTCCAGAAGGACGCCGATGGCGAAGAGGGTGGTCATGGAGGCGATGAAGCCGCCCATGTTGGTGATGCCGGAGGCGGTGCCCTGACGCTCGGGCGGGTTGGCGGGGCGGGCGAAGTCGAAGCCGAGCATCGAGGCGGGACCGCAGGCGCCGAGCACCACGCACAGCACCAGCAGCAGCGCCATCGGCGCGTGCGCGCCCGGCCAGGCGAGGGTCAGCGCCCACATGACTGCGGTCGCGGTGACCGTACCGAGGGCCAGCGGGAGCCGGGCCGCGTGGTGCCGGGCGACGATCTGGCCGTAGACGAGCCCGATCACCATGTTGGAGAGCACGACCAGGGTGAGCAGCTCACCCGCGGTGGCCCGGCTGAGCCCCTGGGCCTGCACCAGGAACGGCAGCCCCCACAGCAGCAGGAACACCATCGCCGGGAACTGGGTGGTGAAGTGCACCCACATCCCCAGCCGGGTACCGGGCTCCCGCCACGCCTCCGCGATCTGCCGGCGTACGTACGCGGCACCCTGGTGCGGGAAGGGCTCCGGCTCGTGGCCCTCGGGGTGGTCCTTGAGGAACAGCAGCGCCAGCACCAGTACGACCGCGCCGGCCAGCGCGCTGCCCGCGAACGCCGGGGTCCAGCCGAGCCCGTGCAACAGCCGGGCCAGCACCAGGGTGGAGACGAGGTTGCCCGCCATGCCGACCAGCCCGGCGAGCTGCGCGACGAAGGGTCCGCGCCGGGCCGGGAACCACCGGGTGCCGAGCCGCAGCACGCTGATGAAGGTCATCGCGTCCCCGCAGCCCAGCAGCGCGCGGGACGCGAGGGCGGTGCCGTACGACGGGGAGAAGGCGAAGCCGAGCTGCCCGACCGTGAACAGCACCGCGCCCAGGCACAGCACCTTCTTCGTGCCGAGCCGGTCCACCAGCAGGCCGACGGGTATCTGCATGCCCGCGTACACGAGCAGCTGCAGGATCGAGAACGTCGACAGCGCGGAGGCGTTCACATGGAAGCGGTCCGCCGCGTCCAGGCCGGCCACACCGAGCGAGGTGCGGAAGATGACGGCGACGAAGTAGACCGCGACGCCTATGGACCACACGGCGACGGCCCGGCGGCCGCCCGGAGGGTCACCCGGCAGGGTGGTCGTGGCCCGGTTCATCGGACCTCCCCGCGCGCCAGCTCGGAGAACCAGCCGACGTGCCGGTGCACCAGCCCGACCGCCGCCTCCGCGTCCCCGGCGCGCAGCGCGTCGAGGATCTCGGCGTGCTCGGTGAGGGTCTTGGCGATCCGGTCGGGGTGCGAGTGCATCACGGCGACGCCCATCCGGAGCTGGCGGTCACGGAGCTGGTCGTAGAGGCGGGAGAGGATCTCGTTGCCACCGCTGCGGACGATCTCGGCGTGGAAGCAGCGGTCGGTGACGGCGGCGGCGGCGAAGTCGCCCGCCGCGGCCTGCTCCCGCTGCCGCTGGAGCAGCTCGGCGAGCCGGTCCAGCAGGGCGGGCGGCGCGGGCACCGCCTTGCGGGCGGCGTGCTCCTCGACCAGCAGCCTGGTCTCCACCACGTCGGCGATCTCCTGCGCGGAGACCGGCAGCACCAGCGCGCCCTTCTTCGGGTACAGCCGGATCAGACCCTCGGCCTCCAGGCGCAGCAGCGCCTCGCGGACGGGGGTACGGGACACCCCCACCGCCTCGGCCAGCTCACCCTCGGTGAGGAGGGTGCCGCCCTCGTACCGGCGGTCGAGGACGCCCTGCTTGACGTGGGTGTAGACGCGGTCGGCGGCGGGTGGCTGCCTGGTGGCCGTTTGCATGCCTACAGGATAGATACAACAGGCCGGGACGGCAGCGCGGTCCAGCATGCGGAACCGGCTGAAGGGGCGTCAGCGGAGCGCCGGAAATTTTCCTTCCCTCAGGGTGCAACCATGGGGGCCGTTCACTTGTCACACAGGTGCGGCTCTCCTTTCAGGGCACCTCAACTAGGCCGCATTCCAAGGGCATTTCAGACAATCGAGGTATTTCGCTTTGATTACCGGCATCAAGGGCTCCTCCCTCCGCAGGGCCGCCGCCGCCGCCGTCGCGTCCGGCGCGCTGCTCACCACCAGTGCCCTCACCGCAGCGCCCGCGCAGGCCGCTTCCGCGCCTTCGATCGTGGCCGCGGGCGGCTACGTGATGAACAACTCCACCGGTGCGTCGCTGTACACCAAGGCCGCGGACACCCGCCGCTCCACCGGCTCCACCACCAAGATCATGACCGCGAAGGTCGTGCTGGCGCAGCCGAACCTGAACCTGGACACCAAGGTCACCATCCCCAAGGGCGCCAGCGACTACATCGTCGCCAACAACGCGTCCTCGGCCGGCCTGATCGTCGGCGACAAGGTCACCGTCCGCCAGCTCCTGTACGGGCTGATGCTCCCGTCCGGCTGCGACGCCGCGTACGTCCTCGCGGACAAGTACGGCTCGGGCAGCACGCACTCCGCGCGCGTGAGCTCCTTCCTCGGCAAGATGAACTCCGCCGCGAAGGCCCTCAACCTGAAGAACACGCACTTCGATTCCTTCGACGGCATCGGCAAGGGCTCGAACTACTCGACCCCGCGCGACCTGACGAAGATCGCCAGCAGTGCGATGAAGAACGCCAACTTCCGCGCGATCGTCAAGACCAAGTCGTACACGGCGAAGACGGTCACCAAGACCGGCAGCACCCGCACGATGAAGGCGTGGACCAACACCAACACGCTGCTGAGCAGCTACAGCGGCGCCATCGGCGTCAAGACCGGCTCCGGTCCCGAGGCCAAGTACTGCCTCGTCTTCGCCGCCACCCGCAACGGCAAGACGGTCATCGGCACGGTCCTCGCGTCGTCCTCCGTCACCCAGCGCGGCACGGACGCGACGAAGCTCCTGAACTACGGCTTCACCAAGTAGAGCTGCGCCGCTTCAGCGAAACAGGGCCCGCCCACACGGTTCACTCCGTGTGGGCGGGCCCTTTGCGTGGCGCCGACTCGCGCCGGTTCATCTGCTCAACGAGAGAATTCTGAGACGGTGAATGGACGTCACGGTCTCAGAATCCTCTGGGGGCCAGAACCCTGACTGGGGGTCAGGTCTCAGCCTTTCCGGAGGCGGAAAGAGCTCTCTACGCCCAGGAGATCAATCGCTTCGGCTGTTCCAGAATTGCCGCGACGTCTGCCAGGACCTTGGAGCCGAGTTCGCCGTCGACCAGGCGGTGGTCGAAGCTGAGGGCGAGGGTGGTGACCTGGCGGGGCTTGACCTTGCCCTTGTGGACCCACGGCTGGAGCTTGATCGCGCCGACCGCGAGGATCGCGGACTCGCCGGGGTTGAGAATCGGCGTACCGGTGTCGACGCCGAAGACGCCGACGTTGGTGATGGTCACCGTGCCGCCCTGCATCGCCGCCGGGGACGTCTTGCCCTCGCGGGCCGTGGTCACCAGCTCGCCCAGCGCCGCGGACAGCTGCGGGAGCGTCTTGTCCTGCGCGTCCTTGATGTTGGGCACGATCAGCCCGCGCGGAGTCGCCGCCGCGATGCCCAGGTTGACGTAGTGCTTGAGCACGATCTCCTGGGCGGCCTCGTCCCAGGACGCGTTGACCTCGGGGTTGCGCTTGATCGCGACCAGCAGGGCCTTGGCGATCAGCAGCAGCGGGTTCACCCGCAGCCCCTGGAACTCCTTGTCCTGCTTCAGCTCCTCGACCAGCTTCATCGTCCGCGTCACGTCCACCGTCACGAACTCCGTGACGTGCGGCGCCGTGAACGCCGAGCCGATCATCGCCTGCGCGGTCGCCTTGCGGACCCCCTTGACCGGGATACGCGTCTCCCGCGCGGAGTCGTACCCCGCCACGGCGGGCGCGGGAGCGGGCACGGCAGCCGGGGCCGGGACCGGGGCCTCCACCACGGGCTCCACCGGAGCCACCGCCGCGTGCACGTCCTCGCGGGTGATGATGCCGTCCGGCCCGGACGGGACGACCTGCGCCAGGTCGACGCCCAGGTCCTTGGCCAGCTTGCGCACCGGCGGTTTGGCCAGCGGGCGCTCCTTCACCGGAGCGGCAGCGGGAGCGGCGGGGCCGTGCCCGTTCAGCTCGGCCGGTGCGGCGGCCACCGCCACCTCGGGTCCCTTGCGGGGACGCCGCTTGGTGGAAGAGGCGGCCACCCCGTATCCCACCAGCACCGGCGTACGGCCCTGCGGCTCGGCCTCTTCGGCGGGCGCCGACGCGGGCTCGGCGGACACGGCCGGCGCCGGCTCGGGAGCCGCCCCGCCCGACACGTCCACCGCGATGATCGCCGTACCCACGTCGACCGTCGTGCCCTCGGCGAAGCGCAGCTCGCGCACCACCCCGTCGTAGGGGATGGGGAGTTCGACGGCCGCCTTGGCGGTCTCGACCTCGCACACCACCTGGCCGTCGGTGACCGTGTCCCCGACCTGCACGTACCACTTGAGGATCTCGGCCTCGGTGAGCCCCTCGCCCACGTCCGGCATCTTGAACTCGCGCACGGAAGCTTCCGTCATCGTCGTCACGAAACCTTCCTCAGTACGCAAGGGCGCGGTCGACGGCGTCGAGCACCCGGTCCAGACCCGGCAGGTACTCGTCCTCCAGGCGCGCCGGCGGGTACGGGGCGTGATAGCCGCCGACCCGGAGCACCGGGGCCTCCAGGTGGTAGAAGCACCGCTCGGTGATCCGTGCGGCGATCTCCGCGCCGGAGCCGAGGAACACCGGCGCCTCGTGGACGACCACCAGACGGCGGGTCTTCTCGACCGAGGTCTGGATGGTGTCGAAGTCCAGCGGGGAGACCGAGCGGAGGTCGAGCACCTCCAGGGACTTGCCCTCCTCGGCGGCCGCGTCGGCCACCTGCCGGCACAGCTTGACCATGGGCCCGTACGCGGCCAGCGTCAGGTCGGTGCCCTCGCGGACCACGCTCGCCCTGTGCAGCGGGCCGGGGATCAGCTCGGGGTCGACCTCGCCCTTGTCCCAGTAGCGCCGCTTGGGCTCGAAGTAGATCACCGGGTCGTCGCTCTGGATGGCCTGCTGCATCATCCAGTAGGCGTCCGAGGAGTTGGACGGGCTGACCACCTTCAGGCCCGCCACGTGCGCGAACAGCGCCTCGGGGGACTCGGAGTGGTGCTCGACCGCGCCGATGCCGCCGCCGTAGGGGATGCGGATGACGACGGGCATCTTGACCTTGCCCAGCGAGCGGGCGTGCATCTTCGCGAGCTGGGTGACGATCTGGTCGTACGCCGGGAAGACGAAGCCGTCGAACTGGATCTCGACCACCGGGCGGTAGCCGCGCAGGGCGAGACCGATCGCGGTGCCGACGATGCCGGACTCGGCGAGCGGGGTGTCGATGACCCGCTCCTCGCCGAAGTCCTTCTGGAGGCCGTCGGTCACCCGGAAGACACCGCCGAGCTTGCCGACGTCCTCGCCCATGACGAGGACCTTCGGGTCGGTCTCCAGCGCGCGCCGCAGCGATTCGTTGATCGCCTTGGCCAGAGCCATTTTCTCCGCCATGTCAGTTGCCCCCCTGGGCGTCCGCGAACGACGCCTGGTAGGCGGCGAACTGGGCGCGCTCCTCGTCGACGAGCGCGTGCCCGTCCGCGTACACGTTCTCGAAGATGGCGAAGCGGTCCGGGTCCGGCATGGCGCGGACCGCTTCCCGCACTCGCTTGCCCAACGCCTCGGACTCGCTCTCCAGTTCCGCGAAGAATCCCTCGTCCGCGTGGTTGGAGGACTCCAGGTAGGCGCGCAGGCGCAGGATCGGGTCCTTCGCCTCCCAGGCGACGCGCTCGTCGTCGTGGCGGTAGCGCGTGGGGTCGTCGGAGGTGGTGTGGGCGCCCATCCGGTAGGTGAACGCCTCGACCAGGGTCGGGCCCTCGCCGTTGCGGGCGCGCTCCAGCGCCCAGCGGGTCACGGCGAGGCAGGCCAGCACGTCGTTGCCGTCGACCCGGACCCCGGGGAAGCCGTAGCCCTGGGCGCGCTGGTAGAGCGGGACGCGGGTCTGCTTCTCGGTGGGCTCGGAGATCGCCCACTGGTTGTTCTGGCAGAAGAACACGACCGGGGCGTTGTACACCGCGGAGAAGGTGAACGATTCCGCCACGTCCCCCTGGCTGGACGCGCCGTCGCCGAAGTAGGCGATCACGGCCGAGTCCGCGCCGTCCTTGGCCACGCCCATGGCGTAGCCGGTGGCGTGCAGCGTCTGCGAGCCGATGACGATCGTGTACAGGTGGAAGTTGTTGCCGTTGGGGTCCCAGCCGCCGTTGTTCACACCCCGGAACATGCCGAGCAGGTTGGTGGGGTCGACCCCGCGGCACCAGGCGACGCCGTGCTCGCGGTAGGTCGGGAAGACGTAGTCGTCCTCGCGGGTGGCGCGGCCGGAGCCGATCTGCGCGGCCTCCTGGCCGAGCAGCGAGGCCCACAGGCCCAGCTCGCCCTGGCGCTGAAGGGCGGTCGCCTCCGCGTCGAAGCGGCGGGTGAGCACCATGTCGCGGTACAGACCGCGCAGCTCGTCGGGGGTGATGCCGGCGACGTAGGCGTCGAACTCGGCGTTCTTGACCCGCTTGCCCTCCGGCGTCAGGAGCTGTACCAGCTCCGGCTCGGTGCCCTGCTTCGCGGTGCTGCGGGTGCTGCGCCCGGTACCGGCGGTACCGGTCTTGCCTGCGGCGCTGCGTCGCGGCTTGCGCGCGGCACTGCTCTCCACGGTCACGTGTGCTCCTCCGTCGTTCCGGCCCACGGGGTTGCCGGTGAGCCTGGGTTCCCCCTTGCTCGGTCGGAGCCGGGGGGAGCGGCCACCTCTTCTCGACCACCGGGCACGGGGTGGGTGCCGCTCGGCCGGGAACAGGCGTGACAGGTGCCCCGGCGAGCGCCTGCGGCTTTTAACGTTACCCAGTGCTCCACATTTCTGTGAAACCCCACCTGACCTGCGATTTTGCTTGGATTTCCAAGTAAATCGACAAGACCCGGAAGTTCGCTGGTCACAGCCTTGCAGGAGGCCGGAGCAACGGCACGTTATCCCGCCCACCCAGCTCAAAGGAAGAGTCCCGGCGCGTCACCGCGGAAGGGCGGGGATTTCTTTCGCGCCGCGCGCGAATTGCACTTCCGTGTGCACCCGGACGTTCACCGGGGCACGCCGGGTGACCGAATGCGACCGCCGACGACTGCCTGTGACAACCCCCAGCTCACGGGGTCTTTTCGTGCCCTAGCATCGGCGCGTGCAGCGCCTTCGTGTACCACCCGTCGTGCCCCACGCGCCCCCGCTCGGCACCTTGTTACCCCTGTACGGAGCCGGTACGGCCCTCGCCTGCGAACCGGTCGACCAGGGCCTGCTCAACCGGGGCTACCGGGTGCGCACCACACGGGGCCGGTACTTCCTCAAGCACCACTTCGACCCCGACACCGCCGACCCCGACGCCATCGAGCGCCGCCATCTGGCCACCCAGCGCCTCGCCGAGGTCGGCGTCCCGGCCGTCCCTCCGCTCACCCACCGCGAGGGCCGCACGGTCGCGGTCGTCGGCGGACACGCCTACGCCCTGCACCCCTGGATCGAGGGCGGACATCTGCACGGCGGCCAGCTCACCCGCTCCGAGAGCGCACGCCTGGGCGCGCTGCTGGGCGCCGTGCACGCCTGCCTGGAGCGCGTGATGCCGCCCAAGGGGCGCACCCGCCCGGCCACGAGCCCGCACCCGGTCGAGAGCGCCGACCCGGCCGACACCTTCGCCCTCATCGACGATCTGCTCGGCCACGTCCACCGCCACAAACCCGCCGACGCCTTCGACGACCTGGCCCGTCACCGCCTGCTGGAACGCCGGTCGCTGCTGGAGCAGCACACCCACCGCCGCCCGCCGCGCGGCGGCCCGGTGGGCTGGGTGCACGGCGACTTCCACCCGTTCAACCTGCTCTACCGGGGCGGCACCCCCGCCGCCATCGTCGACTGGGACCGCCTGGGAGTGCAGCCCCGCGCCGAGGAGGCCGTACGCGCCGCGGCGATCTTCTTCGTACGGCCCGCGGGAATGCTGGACCTGCCCAAGGCGCGGGCGTACGCGCGGGCGTACCGGCGCGCGGCGCGCGCCACCCCCTCGGAGCTGGCGGCGGCCGTGCACCGGGTGTGGTGGGAGCGCCTGAACGACTTCTGGATGCTGCGCTGGCACTACGAGCGCGGTGACACCCGCGCCGACTGCCAGTTCCCGGCCGCCTCCGCGCTCGCGGTGTGGTGGACACGGGAGTACGACGCGGTGTGCGACGCCTTCACGGGCTGAGCCGCCTTGGCCCGGTCAGCCGACGGGCCCGTCCGGACCCGTTCCGGGGGCCGGCGACGTCGGCATTCAAGTGCCGTTCGCGCCGGCCGCGTCCGCCCCGGCCGCCGCACCGGCGTCCGCGCCGCCGGCACC
>NZ_WWKH01000515.1:0-13603 GCF_009865595.1 Streptomyces sp. SID1328
GGCCGGCACCACCCACCCCCACCCCAGCACCCGCCGCACCGCCGGCACCACCCACACCGCCGCCGCCACCCCGGCCGCCCCGGCACTCATCACACACGCCAGCACGATCCCCGCGTACGCGTCGTCGTCCCATGCCCCGGAGGGCCGGATCGTCAGCGCGGTCCAGCAGAAGTAGGCGGAGACGAGGGTCAGCAGGATCAACGGCACGGCGAACACCGTGGCGAGCCAGCGGTCGTCGTTCACGGGGCAGGGACCGGTCATCGTCAGACCGCCCGGTGGCCGTTCTCCAGTTCCGCCGGGCCGTTGCCGTCCTCCAGGGCGTCCAGGGCGGCGAGGACCCGGCGGCCCAGGGGCGGGGGGAGGTAGTCGGGGAGGTCGGTGCGGGGGACGAGGCGCCAGGAGAGGAGTTCCTCCTCCTGGAGGCGGATGGCCTTGAAGTCGGCGTCGGTGAGGACGCCGCCGTCGTAGAGGTAGGCGACCAGGGGCATGTGACCGGGGACCGGGACCCAGTCCACGGCCAGCAGGCGGCCCGGCGCGCGGTCCAGGCCGATCTCCTCCAGCGTCTCGCGGCGGGCGCCCAGGCGGGGCGTCTCGCCGTCGTCGGACTCGATGGTGCCGCCCGGCAGGCCCCACCCCGGCCGGTAGTTCGGCTCGACCAGGAAGACCCGGCCCTCCGCGTCCCGGAACAGGGTCGCGGCGGCGGACAGGACGCGGGGCAGGCCCGCGATGTACGTGGCGAAGTCGTCAGAGGTGGTCATCCAGGCAGGGTAACGAGGGGGCGTGGATCACAACCCCTAGGGTGGACGCCGCGCCGACCCGCAGGGGCGGTGGAGCGAGTGGTGAGGGGACGCGGAGTGGTGGACGGTGTGGGCCGCGGGGTGCTCGTCGCCCCGGACAAGTTCAAGGGGTCGCTGACGGCGGCGGAGGTGGCCGCGCATGTGGCGGCCGGGTTGCGCGGCGCCGTACCGGGCGTCGCGGTCGAGACGCTGCCCGTGGCCGACGGCGGGGACGGGACCGTGGACGCGGCCGTCGCCGCCGGGTTCGAGCGCCGGGAGGTGAAGGTCGCCGGGCCGCTCGGGCATCCGGTGACCGCCGCCTTCGCGGTACGCGGGGACACGGCGGTCGTGGAAATGGCCGAGGCCAGCGGACTCCGCCGCCTCCCGGCCGGGACCCTCGCCCCGCTCACCGCCTCCACCCACGGCTCCGGCGAGCTGCTGCGGGCCGCGCTGGACTCGGGCGCCCGGACCGTCGTCCTCGGCGTCGGCGGCAGCGCCACGACGGACGGGGGCGCCGGGATGCTCACGGCGCTCGGCGCGCGGTTCCTGGACGAGCGGGGGGAGCCGGTCGGGCCGGGCGGCGGCGGACTCGCCGACCTCGCCGAGGCCGACCTGACCGGCCTCGACCCCCGGCTCGCCTCCGTCGAGCTGGTTCTGGCCAGCGATGTGGACAACCCCCTCACCGGCCCGCACGGCGCCGCCGCCGTCTACGGCCCGCAGAAGGGCGCCTCCCCGGCCGACGTGCCCCTCCTCGACGCCGCCCTCGCCCGCTTCGCGGCCGTCCTGGCCCCCGATCTCGCGGACCGCCCCGGCGCGGGCGCGGCGGGCGGCGTCGGCTACGCCGCCCTCCTCCTCGGCGCCCGTTTCCGGGCCGGGATCGAGGTCATGCTCGACGTCCTGGGCTTCGCCGAAGCCCTGGCCCGCGCCGACGTCGTCATCACCGGCGAGGGCGCCCTGGACGAACAGACCCTGCACGGCAAGGCCCCGGCCGGCGTGGCCGCAGCCGCCCGCGCCGCGGGCAAGGAGGTCTTCGCCGTGTGCGGCCGCCTGACCCTGCCCCCCGAGGCCCTCCGCCGAGCCGGCATCACAGCGGCCTACCCCCTCACGGCTCTGGAACCCGATCCCGCCACCTGCATGGCCCAGGCGGGCCCGCTGCTGGAACAGGTCGCGTCCCGTATCGCGGAGCAGCACCTGAGGTGACACCGAGGGCCGGGCACAGCAAAGGGGCCCCGGACCAGCAAAGGTCCGGGGCCCCGAAGCGAAGCGATCGCGCGTTACGGCAGCTGTGCCGCTCGCGCCTCCCGGCGGTTGTCGCGGAAGTTGTTCACCCGGCGGGCCGTGGCGAACAGGGGGATCACCGCTCCCATGACGAGCTGGAGTGCGCAGCCCGTCTGGAGGAGGAGCTGCCCGCCCGGGGCATCGAAGGCCCAGGCGGCCAGCAGACCCATGGAGAGGACGATCCAGCCGAGCATCGCGCCGGCGAGGCGGCCGCGCGGCTTCGGGTACTCGACCCGGCTCACCATCAGCCACGCGGTACCCAGGATGGCCAGCAGCGTCGCCGGGAACGGCAGCTCCAGCAGCACGATGGAGACGACCGTCAGCGCGCCGAACGGCGAGGGCATGCCCTGGAACATGCCGTCCTTCAGCGTCACGCACGAGAACCGCGCGAGCCTCAGCACGACGGCGAGCAGCACCACGATCGCCCCGAGAGCCGCCACCCGCTGGTGCGCGTCGTCCGCGACCATGCCGTAGACCAGGACGAAGTACGCCGGGGCCAGGCCGAAGCTGATCAGGTCGGAGAGGTTGTCCAGCTCCGCGCCCATCGGGGAGGAGCGCAGCTTGCGCGCCACCAGCCCGTCGAAGAGGTCGAACACCGCCGCGCAGAGCATCAGGATGACCGCCGTGGCCGCGCTGTGGCGGGCCATGCCGGATTCCTGGCTGCCGGTGAGGTGCGGGATCAGGATGCCGGTGGTGGTGAAGTACACCGCCATGAAGCCGCAGGTCGCGTTGCCGAGCGTGAGGGTGTCCGCTATCGACAGGCGCATAGAGAGGGGCATCTCCTCCTCGTCGCCCGCCTCGTCTGCCTCAGGCACCCAGCCCGCCTGTGTCTCTGGATCAATCACGGTCAATGCGAGTCACCCCAGCCACGGTCTTCTGACCGACCTCGACGTCGACCTCCACACCCTCGGGCAGGTAGAGGTCGACACGCGAGCCGAAGCGGATCAGACCGATGCGGTCACCCTGCTCGACCTTCGTGCCCTCAGGGATGTAAGGCACGATGCGGCGGGCCACAGCGCCCGCGATCTGGATCATCTCGATGTCGCCGAGTTCGGTGTCGAAATGCCAGACTACGCGCTCGTTGTTCTCGCTCTCCTTGTTGAAAGCCGGAACAAAGCCGCCGGGGATGTGCTCGACCGACGTCACGGTGCCCGCCAGCGGCGCCCGGTTGACGTGGACGTTGAGCGGGCTCATGAAGATGGCTACGCGGGTGCGGCCGTCCTTCCAGGGCATGATGCTCTGCACCACACCGTCGGCGGGCGAGATGACGCGGCCCGCGGTGATCTCGCGCTCCGGGTCGCGGAAGAACCACAGCATGCCCGCCGCGAGAGCGGTGGCGGGCACGGCGACGGCCTTGGCGACGCCCGAGCGGCGGGCCCGTGCCAGGCTGAGGGCCGCGGTGGCGACGGTCGGGAGGAGCCACGGCGATGCTCCGCGCGCGAGGCGTACGCCGCCGGCTCGGCTGTCGCTGGGTGCAGAGGTTTGGCTGTGGGGCATGGATGACCTTCGTAGCGGATGATGCCGCGCAATGACGGGGGACGGCGGCTTTCCGGGGATCGTACCGGGCGCGGGCCGCAACTGGGCAAGCCAGGAAGCCGAGTCGGCGGCCGAAGACCGTCGACAGGGTGTGATCTTCTTCTCGGCGATAACACCCCGTCTCCGGACAATCAGCCCTGGAACCGATACTCTTCGAGCAGGCGGCGACCGATGATCATTTTCTGGATCTCGGCGGTACCCTCGCCGATCAGCAGCATCGGCGCCTCGCGGTACAGGCGCTCGATCTCGTACTCCTTGGAGAAGCCGTAGCCGCCGTGGATGCGGAACGCGTCCTCGACGACCTCCTTGCAGTACTCGGAGGCCAGGTACTTGGCCATTCCGGCCTCCAGGTCGTTTCGCTCCCCGGAGTCCTTTTTGCGTGCGGCGTTCACCATCATGGCATGGGCGGCCTCGACCTTGGTGGCCATCTCGGCCAGCTTGAACTGAATGGCCTGGTGCTGGGCGATCTGCTTGCCGAAGGTGTGCCGCTGCTGGGCGTACTGAACGCCCAGCTCGAAGGCGCGCTGGGCGACACCGCAGCCACGCGCCGCGACGTTGACGCGGCCCACCTCGACGCCGTCCATCATCTGGTAAAAACCCCGGCCCGTGACGCCGCCGAGGACCCGGTCGACCGGAACGCGCAGGCCGTCCATGATCAGCTCGGTGGTGTCGACGCCCTTGTACCCCATCTTGTCGATCTTGCCGGGGATGGTGAGACCGGGTCGGACCTCGCCGAAGCCGGGCTCCTTCTCCACCAGGAAGGTTGTCATGGACTTGTGGGGCGCGGTGCCCTCGGGGTGTCCTTCGTCACTCCGGACCAGAACGGCCACCAACGAGGACGTTCCGCCGTTCGTCAGCCACATCTTCTGGCCGTTGAGGACGTACTCCTCGCCGTCCTTCACCGCCTTGGACGTGATGGCCGACACGTCCGAGCCGAGCGCCGGCTCCGACATCGAGAACGCGCCCCGGATGTCGCCCGCCGCCATGCGCGGCAGGAAGTGGTCCTTCTGCTCCTGCGTGCCGTGCTGCTTGAGCATGTACGCCACGATGAAGTGCGTGTTGATGATTCCGGAGACCGACATCCAGCCGCGGGCGATCTCCTCCACGCACAGCGCGTAGGTGAGCAGCGACTCGCCCAGGCCCCCGTACTCCTCGGGGATCATCAGGCCGAACAGGCCGAGTTCCTTCAGGCCGTCGACGATCGCTTGCGGGTACTCGTCACGGTGCTCCAGCTCGGTGGCGACCGGGATGATCTCCTTGTCCACGAAGTCGCGGACGGTGGAGAGGATCTCCTGCTGGATGTCCGTCAGACCGGCGGTCTGGGCGAGGCGCGCCATCTACTTCACCTGCTCCTTGAGCTCCGGGCGGCCGGGCTGCTCGCCGCCGCGCTCCTTGATGTACGTCTCGGTCGGCACCATGACCTTGCGGCGGAAGACGCACACCAGGGTGCCGTCCTGCTTGTAGCCCTTGGTCTCGACGTGCACGATCCCGCGGTCGTTCTTCGACTTCGACGGCCACTTGTCGAGCACGGTCGTCTCGCCGTAGATGGTGTCGCCGTGGAAGGTCGGCGCCACGTGCTTCAGCGACTCGATCTCCAGGTTGGCGATCGCCTTGCCGGACACGTCCGGCACCGACATGCCGAGCAGCAGCGAGTAGATGTAGTTGCCGACCACCACGTTCTTGCCGAAGTCCGTGGTGCTCTCGGCGTAGTTGGCGTCCATGTGGAGCGGGTGGTGGTTCATGGTGAGGAGGCAGAAGAGGTGGTCGTCGTACTCGGTGACCGTCTTGCCGGGCCAGTGCTTGTAGACGGCCCCGACCTCGAACTCCTCGTAGGTGCGCCCGAACTGCATGCTCACGCCTCCGGAATCTCGAACTTGGACGTCCGCCGCATCCCGGCCGCGCGGCCCTTGCCCGCGATGACCAGGGCCATCTTGCGGCTGGCCTCGTCGATCATCTCGTCGCCGAGCATCGCCGAACCCTTCTTGCCGCCCGCCTCGGAGGTGCAGTACTCGTAGGCGTCCAGGATCAGCTCGGCGTGGTCGTAGTCCTCCTGCGAGGGGGAGAAGACCTCGTTGGCGGCGTCCACCTGGCCGGGGTGCAGCACCCACTTGCCGTCGAACCCGAGGGCGGCGGCACGGCCGGCGACCTCGCGGAAGCCGTCCACGTTGCGGATCTGGAGGTAGGGGCCGTCGATCGCCTGGAGGTCGTTGGCGCGGGCGGCCATCAGGATCTTCATCAGGATGTAGTGGTAGGCGTCCGCCGGATAACCGGGCGGCTGCTCTCCCACGACGAGCGACTTCATGTTGATCGACGCCATGAAGTCGGCCGGACCGAAGATGATCGTCTCGATACGCGGACTGGCAGAGGCGATCTCATTGACGTTGTTGAGACCCTGGGCGTTCTCGATCTGCGCCTCGATGCCGATGCGGCCGACCTCGAAGCCCATCGTCTTCTCGATCTGGGTCAGCAGCAGGTCCAGGGCGACCACCTGCTGGGCGTTCTGCACCTTGGGCAGCATGATGCAGTCGAGGTTGGGGCCGGCGCCCTCGACGACCGTCACGACATCGCGGTACGTCCACTCGGTCGTCCAGTCGTTCACCCGTACGACCCGCGTCTTGCCCGTCCAGTCGCCCTCATTGAGGAACTTGACGATGGTGTGCCGCGCTTCCGGCTTGGCGAGCGGCGCGCACGCGTCCTCCAGGTCGAGGAAGACCTGGTCGGCCGGGAGACCCTGCGCCTTCTCCAGGAACCGCGGGTTGCTGCCCGGCACCGCGAGACAGGAGCGGCGCGGACGCAGGCGGTTGACAGGGGTCGTCATGCGGGGACCTCCAGGGGGTCGAGCTTGTTCGCTGTGCGGATCTCGTCGACGATACGGCCGATGATTCCGGTGATGTCGAAGTCCTTCGGGGTGAACACGGCGGCCACGCCGGCCGACTTCAGCAGTTCGGCGTCAGCGTTGGGAATGATCCCGCCCGCGATCACCGGGATGTCGTGCGCCCCGGCCTCGCGCAGCCGGTCCAGCACGTCCGGCACCAACTGGGCGTGCGAGCCGGACAGGATGGACAGGCCCACCGCGTGCACGTCCTCCGCGAGGGCGGCGTCCACGATCTGCTCCGGGGTCAGCCGGATGCCCTGGTAGACCACCTCGAACCCGGCGTCACGGGCGCGTACGGCGATCTGCTCGGCGCCGTTGGAGTGCCCGTCCAGGCCCGGCTTGCCCACCAGGAAGCGCAGCTTGCCCACGCCCAGGTCGCGCGCGGTGGCGTCCACCCGCGCCCGCACCCCGGCCATCGCTGACCCGGCCTCGGCGGGCACCGCCACCGGGGCGGAGGAGACGCCGGTCGGCGCCCGGTACTCGCCGAACACCTCGCGCAGCGCCCCCGCCCACTCGCCGGTCGTGACACCGGCGCGGGCGCACTCCAGGGTGGCCTCCATGAGGTTGTCGGTGCCCTTGGCGGCCTCCTTCAGCTTCTCCAGCGCCTTGCACGGGCGCGGGTGGTTGAAGGGCGGCTGGTAGCGGGTGTCCCGCCAGGTGCCCAGCGCCTCGATCACCCGGTTCTCCACGGCCGGGTCGACCGTCTGGATCGCGGTGTCCAGGTCGGCGGTGAGCGGGTTGGGCTCGGTCGTCTCGAAGATGTTGACGCCGATGATCTTCTCTTCGCCGGACTCGATCCGCGCCCGCCGCTCGGCGTGCGAGGCCACCAGCTGGGCCTTGAGGTAGCCGGACTCGACGGCGGCCATCGCCCCGCCCATCTCCTCGATCCGGGCCATCTCCGCGAAGGAGTCGTCCACCAGGGCGGACACCTTCTCCTCGATGACGTGCGAGCCGGCGAAGATGTCCTCGTACTCCAGCAGGTCGCTCTCGTGCGCCAGCACCTGCTGGATGCGCAGCGACCACTGCTGGTCCCAGGGCCGGGGCAGGCCCAGCGCCTCGTTCCAGGCGGGGAGCTGCACCGCCCGCGCGCGGGCGTCCTTCGACAGCGTCACGGCCAGCATCTCCAGCACGATCCGCTGGACGTTGTTCTCCGGCTGCGCCTCGGTCAGGCCGAGCGAGTTGACCTGGACGCCGTAGCGGAACCGGCGCTGCTTGGGGTCCTCGATGCCGTACCGCTCGCGGGTGACCTGGTCCCAGATGCGGCCGAAGGCGCGCATCTTGCACATCTCCTCGACGAAGCGGACGCCCGCGTTGACGAAGAAGGAGATCCGGGCCACCACGTCGCCCATGCGCTCCTCGGGCACCTGGCCCGAGTCGCGCACCGCGTCCAGCACCGCGATGGCGGTGGACATGGCGTAGGCGATCTCCTGGACCGGCGTGGCGCCGGCCTCCTGGAGGTGGTAGCTGCAGATGTTGATCGGGTTCCACTTGGGGATGTGGGACACCGTGTACGCGATCATGTCGGTCGTCAGCCGGAGCGAGGGTCCCGGCGGGAAGACGTGCGTCCCGCGCGAGAGGTACTCCTTGACGATGTCGTTCTGGGTCGTGCCCTGAAGCCGGGTAATGTCGACACCCTGCTCCTCGGCGACGACCTGATAGAGCGCCAGCAGCCACATGGCGGTGGCGTTGATCGTCATCGAGGTGTTCATCTGGTCCAGGGGGATGTCCTGGAACAGCCGGCGCATGTCACCCAGGTGCGAGACGGGCACGCCGACCCGGCCGACCTCGCCGCGGGCGAGGATGTGGTCGGCGTCGTAGCCGGTCTGGGTGGGCAGGTCGAACGCCACCGACAGACCGGTCTGGCCCTTGGCGAGGTTGCGCCGGTACAGCTCGTTGGACGCCTCCGCCGTCGAGTGCCCGGCGTAGGTCCGCATGAGCCACGGACGGTCCTTCTGACGCGCCTGCGGCGCCTGACGCTCTGTCACGTGTCGCTCCTCAGACGTTCCGGAAGCGGTTGATCGCGTCGATGTGCTCGGCGCGCAGCTCGGCGTCGCGGACGCCGAGGCCCTCCTCGGGGGCCAGGCACAGCACGCCGACCTTGCCCTGGTGGAGGTTGCGGTGCACGTCGTACGCGGCCTGGCCGGTGTCCTCCAGTGAGTACACCTTGGACAGGGTCGGGTGGATCTTGCCCTTGGCGATCAGGCGGTTGGCCTCCCACGCCTCGCGGTAGTTGGCGAAGTGGGAGCCGATGATGCGCTTGAGCGACATCCACAGGTAGCGGTTGTCGTACTCGTGCATGTAGCCCGAGGTCGAGGCGCAGGTGGTGATGGTGCCGCCCTTGCGGGTGACGAAGACGCTGGCGCCGAAGGTCTCGCGGCCGGGGTGCTCGAAGACGATGTCGATGTCCTCGCCGCCGGTCAGCTCGCGGATGCGCTTGCCGAAGCGCTTCCACTCCTTGGGGTCCTGGGTCCGCTCGTCCTTCCAGAACTTGTAGCCCTCGGCGTTGCGGTCGATGATCGCCTCGGCGCCCATCGAGCGGCAGATGTCGGCCTTCTGGTCGCTGGAGACGACACAGATCGGGTTGGCGCCGCCGGCGAGGGCGAACTGGGTGGCGTACGAGCCGAGCCCGCCGCTGGCGCCCCAGATCAGCACGTTGTCGCCCTGCTTCATGCCGGCGCCGTTGCGGGAGACGAGCTGGCGGTAGGCGGTGGAGTTGACCAGGCCGGGGGCGGCGGCCTCCTCCCAGCTCAGGTGGCCGGGCTTCGGCATGAGCTGGTTGGACTTGACGAGGGCGATCTCCGCGAGCCCGCCGAAGTTGGTCTCGAAGCCCCAGATGCGCTGCTCGGGGTCGAGCATCGTGTCGTTGTGGCCGTCGGAGGACTCCATCTCGACGGAGAGACAGTGCGCGACGACCTCGTCACCGGGCTTCCAGGCGTTCACACCGGGTCCGGTGCGCAGGACGACGCCCGCGAGGTCGGAGCCGATGATGTGGTACGGCAGGTCGTGCCGCTTGGCCAGCTCGTTGGTGCGCCCGTAGCGCTCCAGGAACCCGAAGGTGGACAGCGGCTCGAAGATCGAGGTCCACACCGAGTTGTAGTTCACCGAGGAGGCCATGACGGCCACCAGGGCCTCGCCGGGGCCCAGCTCGGGCAGCGGCACCTCGTCGAGGTGGGTGGACTTTCGGGGGTCCTTGTCGCGGGTCTCGAGGCCCGCGAACATCTCCGTCTCGTCCTTGTGCACGGTGATCGCGCGGTACGACTCGGGCAGCGGGATGGCGGCGAAATCGGCGGACGTGGCGTCCGACTGGATCGCGGCGAGGATGTCCTTCACGGTCACGGTATTGCCTCCGGCGGTGAGCGTCCTTGAGGGAGGGGCGCTGGGGTTTCGTCGGTGCGGGAAGTGCGCTCGGGGGTGCGAGGGGGGGTGCCGTCGGTTGGCGGCGGGTGCTTCGGCGGCGCTTGGTGGCGCGGGAGGTTGCCTGTGACGCAGGCGTCCGGACGCGCGAGCCGGGTGGCTTGCGGGGACAGCCGACGCGCGGGATTTCGCTACGCGCCGGCCGTCCGGACACTCTCAACGTATGACACCGCGTGTCAGGCGGCAAGGCACTGAGTGCCAGAACTTCCTCTCACATGAAATCTTTACGCAACAAATGAGCGATGATCGATCGAACGGGCTCCGGAGGGCGCCAGAAAACGGGCCCGGACATGGCAAAACGGCCACCCCGGGGGGTGGCCGTCGTCACAGCGGAAAAGGCGTGCTCAGCGCTCCTTGAGTGCCTGCTCGATGGTCCGCATGACCTCGTCCAGCGGGGCGTCGGTGCGGGCGACCGTCACCAGCACCTCGCCCTGCGCGGAGACCGTCGCCGGAGCGGGCGTGGCCGCCGTACTGCGGCCGGCGCCGATACCGGTGCCGAAGGTCCGGCGCACGATGGCGAAGGCGTGGTCGAGCTGCGCCTCCACGTCGCCCTGGCCGTCCGCCCGCAGCCAGCGCCGCAGCACATGGTTGTGGGCGGTGACCACGGCGGACGCGGCGACCTCGGCCAGCAGCGGATCGTCGTTGGCGTCGTCGGCATGCGCCCGCTCGTCGAAGTGGCCCAGCAGATAGCGGGTGAACAGCCGCTCGTAGCGGGCCACCGAGGCGATCTCCGCCTCGCGCAGCGTCGGCACCTCGCGGGTCAGCCGGTAGCGGGCCACCGAGATCTCCGGCTGGGCCGCGTACATCCGCATGACCTCCTTGATCCCGCGGCACACGGTGTCGAGCGGATGCTCGTGCGCCGGGGCCGCGTTGAGCACCGCCTCGGCCCGGATCAGGGTGTCGTCGTGGTCGGGGAAGATCGCCTCTTCCTTGGAGCGGAAGTGGCGGAAGAACGTGCGCCGGGCGACCCCGGCCGCCGCCGCGATCTCGTCCACCGTGGTCGCCTCGTACCCCTTGGACGCGAAGAGCTCCATGGCGGCCGCCGCCAGTTCCCGGCGCATCTTCAGCCGCTGGGCGGCGGCGCGGCCGCCCGCGGCGCTCTCCGGTGCGTCGGAGGCGGCGGATGTACGTGAGGACCTGACGGGCTGGGACATGACCCGAACGTACTGCATGGACGCCGTGCCACGCGCGGGTGCCGGGAGGCCCTCGTCCCCTGAGCGGGCGGGGGCCCGGCCGGGCGGGGTGAGGCCGCCCGGTTCGAGCAGCCCGCCCCACTCCGGCCCGTCCCGGAGACCGCCGCCGTCAGCGGCGGGCATACTCGCGGAAGCCCCGGCCGGTCTTGCGGCCCAGGCAGCCCGCCGCCACCAGGTGCTCCAGCAGCGGCGCCGGGGCGAGACCCGGGTCGCGGAACTCGCGGTGCAGCACCTTCTCGATGGCCAGCGAGACGTCGAGACCGACCACGTCCAGCAGTTCGAACGGGCCCATCGGGTAGCCGCCGCCCAGCCGCATCGCCGCGTCGATGTCGTCCAGGGTCGCGTAGTGCTCCTCGACCATCTTGATCGCGTTGTTCAGGTACGGGAACAGCAGCGCGTTCACGATGAAGCCGGCACGGTCGCCGCAGTCCACCGGGTGCTTGCCCAGCCTGGCGCAGACCTCGCGGACGGTGGCGTGGGTGTCGTCGGCGGTGAGGACGGTGCGCACCACCTCCACCAGCTTCATCGCCGGGGCCGGGTTGAAGAAGTGCATGCCGATCACGTCCTGCGGGCGCGAGGTGGCGCGGGCGCAGGCGACGACGGGCAGTGAGGAGGTGGTGGTGGCCAGGACCGCGCCCGGCTTGCAGACCTTGTCCAGCGCCTGGAAGAGCTGCCGCTTGACGTCCAGGTCCTCCGCGACCGCCTCCACGGCCAGGTCGACGTCCGCGAACGCCTCGTAGCCGCCCGCCGGGGTGATCCGCTCCAGCATCCCCGCCGCCGACTCGGCGGTCAGGCGGCCCTTGGCGACGGAGCGGTCCAGCGACTTGCCGACGCGGGCCTTCGCGGCCTGTGCCTTCTCCTCGCTGCGGGCGGCCAGGATCACCTCGAACCCGGCCTTGGCGAACACCTCCGCGATGCCCGACGCCATCGTGCCGGATCCGGCCACGCCCACCGAGCGCACCGTACGGCCCGTCGTCGCGGCGCTGCCGGGCACCGGGGTGAGGGCGTCCGGGACGGTCTCGGCGCTGCCCGGAGCCGCGTAGGTGTAGAAGCCGCGGCCCGCCTTGCGGCCGGTCAGGCCCGCTTCGCTGAGCTGCTTCAGGATCGGCGCCGGGGCGTGCAGCCGGTCGCGGGACTCGGTGTACATCGCCTCCAGGACCCGGCGGGCGGTGTCCACGCCGATCAGGTCCAGCAGGGCGAGCGGGCCCATGGGCAGACCGCAGCCCAGCCGCATCGCGGCGTCGATGTCCTCGCGGGAGGCGTAGCGCGCCTCGTACATCGCGGCGGCCTGGTTCAGGTAGCCGAACAGCAGGCCGTCCGCGACGAATCCGGGGCGGTCACCCACCGCGACCGGCTCCTTGCCCAGCTCGACCGCGAGGTCGGTGACGGCGGTGACCGCCTGCGGTGCGGTCAGCACCGAGGAGACGACCTCCACCAGCTTCATCGCCTGCACCGGGTTGAAGAAGTGCAGGCCGAGAACGCGCTCGGGGCGCTCCGAGCCGGCGGCGAGCCGGGTGACGGAGAGCGCGTTGGTGCCGGTGGCCAGGATGGCCTCGGGCCGCACCACGCGGTCCAGTTCGGCGAGGATCTGCTGCTTGATCTCGTACGACTCCGGGGCCACCTCGATCACGAGGTCGGCGTCGGCGGCCGCGGCGAGGTCGGTCGAGGTGGTGACCCGGTCCAGCAGGGCGGCGCGCTCGGGCTCGGTGAGCCGGCCGCGCTCGACGGCGCGGGCGGTGGAGCGCTCCAGCGCCTGGACGCACGTGGCGGCCTGGGCCGCGTCGATGTCGATGCCGACCACGTCGCGGCCGGCCCGCGCCAGGACCTCGGTGAGACCGGTGCCCATGGTGCCGAGACCGACCACGGCGATCGTCCGCAGCGGGGAGGGAGGGGTGTGGGACAGGGGAGTGGCCATCGCGGAACTCCAGGAAGAGTGGTGACGACGAGGGACGCGCCGCACGCGTGAGGACGCGTGCCGAAGCGCGGGGATGCGGGTGTTGCCGGGCTGCGAAGCGCACACGCCCGGTGCCGTCGTGACGGGCGCGCACACGCCCATGACGGTCCAACTTGCCGACCGGCCCTGTCCCGGAGCCGGGTCGTGCTCTCGACGGTTGCGTCACCAGACCGTCGCCAGCCGAAGCGCGAGTGGGTAACTCGCTCGTCTGAGCTTAACCAGTGAGTAACGAGCGCGCCAGTGGCGGGCGCCAACTCGGCTTTGTGATGTACCTCCCTTCATCGTCATCACGCGCCTACGCTGGGTATGTGGACGAAGAGTTGCGAGTGCTCACCGACCGCTTACGGCGGGAGTCGCGGGGCGGAGCCGCCTACGAGAGGCTGGTGGGCACCGGGGATCACGACGAGCTGGCCGAAGTCCTCACCGCGCCCGGCCAGCCGCTCTGGGCCAGGGAGTTGGCCGCCTACCGGCTCGGAGTCGCCGGGGACCGGCGGGCGTTCGAGTCGCTGGTGCTGCTTCTCAATCACCGGGACCCGCCCCGGTGCGCGGCCGCCGCCGAGGCGCTGGCCGCGCTCGG
>NZ_WWKH01000516.1:0-20830 GCF_009865595.1 Streptomyces sp. SID1328
TTGCCGTGATCAGCGGTAGGCCCTCTCTCGACACCCTCGACTTCTGATCGACGTGTTCATACCGAGTGGGGGCCTCCGCCGGGGCCCCCACTCGGTATGTCAATGGGCTAAGGGCTCATGCGCCGGAAGGCGCAGGCGGTGGATGCTGACGTGCAGTGGTCGAAACCAGGGGTGCCGACGTAGCAGGCGTCGTGGTCAAGCATTCGGTTGTACGGCACGAAGCCCCCGGCGCGGCCGAATGGGGGGAGAGCGCCCGTGTTCTGTGAAGTTGGGATGCTGGCGCGTCCGCACTTGAATGTGGCGTGGGCACAGGAGGGCGTGACGTTCCGTCAGCACTGCGGCCGCGTGCCGGGCTGCCGAGTGCCACTGGTGCTCGCCGTCGTTGCCGTCCCCGGTCGCCGTGACTGTCGTCTGCTGCGGAGAAGACTTCTGTGAAGTCCTGGAGCGAGGCAACGGTCGGGGCAGCTCATGGACTCTGCTTGATGTCAGGAGGTGCCCATGAGTGACGGTAGACGGGCTCGTGACGAGGAGTCCTGCATCCCGTACCGGTCGGCGTCCACCAGCATCCGCACCGCCCGCACCCCGAGCCGCTCGGCCTCGTCGAGGAAGTCCTGGCCGCCGAACGGCACGATCGACACCACGATCCCGCCCGGCCGCAGCACCTCCAGCGAGCGCACGGACGTCTCGCCGCCCAGGGTGTCGAGGACCACGTCGACGTCCTGCACCGCCTGGGTGAAGTCCGTGGACCGGTAGTCGACGGGCTCGTCCACGCCGATCTCCCGCAGGAAGTCGTGCTTGCCCGCGCTCGCCGTGCCGATCACGTACGCGCCGAGCGCCTTGGCGATCTGCACCGCCACGTGCCCGACCCCGCCGGCCGCAGCGTGGATCAGCACCCGCTGCCCGGACCGCAGGCCGGCGTGCTCGGTCAGCGCCTGCCACGCCGTCAGCGACACCAGCGGCAGCGCGCCCGCCTGGACGTGGTCGATCGAGGCGGGCTTGTGCGTCAGGGCGCGAACCGGGGAGATCACGTACTCGGCGTGCGAGCCGTGGCCGAAGGGGTAGGGGAGCATGCCGAAGACCTCGTCACCGGGCCGGAACGCGGCCACGCCGATGCCGGTCTCGGCGACCTCGCCGGAGACGTCCCAGCCGAGTACGAACGGGGGGTCGCCGAGGAATCCGCCGGTGGCCCGGTGCTTCCAGTCGGTCGGGTTGACCCCGGCGGCCCGCACCCGGACCAGCACCTCGTTCGGACGCGGCGTGGGCCGCTCCAGCGTCACTTCCTTCAGGACCTCGGGTCCGCCGAGAACGTCCTGGCTGATGGCGCGCATCGTGTTCATATCGTTCATGGTCACCCAGCCTGCCGTGGTCGTCCTGTCGGGGAACGAGGCGGTCAGAATCCTTGGCGGATACCTACCGCCTCGGCGGCCCGACCTCACGCAGTCCGACCCGAGACGAGCGCACGATCTTCCCACCGTGCACGATGAAGCAGTGCGCGACGCGGAGGCTGATCGTCTTGCCGGTACTCCCGGAGCCGAACTGCCCGAGCTCCGGGAGGGGAGACACCGTCGTCGATCTCCTCCGGCCTCCAGCCGGTGATGTCGGGCAGCAGGCCGACCTCAGTAGGTTCTCGTGTCGCGCCTCAGTCGTTGCTCATGGCCTTGCGTACGGCGTCCTTGGTGCGGTCCATGATCGCGGCAACCGGACCGAGCGCCATGTTCGCCACACCTGACTCGACGCCCGGGTGCGGGCGGGTGGGCGCGATGGCTTCGGCAGCCTTGACCGCTTTGGCCATGGTGGCCAAGCGGGAGGCGTCGGCGCTGCGCCGGATGTGGGTGAACTCGTAGCGTTCCTCGGCCCGCGCGTGCTCCTGGACGTCCTTGCGTAGCTTCATCAGCTGCAGCATGAACTTCGGGTCGTCGGTGTCGACGTCATCGAGAGCGGCCAGCGTCTCCTTGGCCGCTCGTTCCTCGGCGAGCCGCGCGTCGACGACCTTCCCCCCACCGGACAGCGCCCGCCGCGCGAAGGGGTGGACGACCTCCTCCTCGGCGGTCTCGTGCACGGCGAGCAGGCGCACGAGACGCCGGAAGGCGTCGCGTCGCTCCTCACCAGTCGACGCCTCGACCTTGTCGAAGAGGTTGCGGATGTCCCCGTGCTGGCGCAACAACAACGCCACCACGTCTTCGTCGCGGGCCAGGTCGTCTCCGGCCTGCGGGGTCTCCAGATCGCTCATCGCGGCCGCCTCACTTCTCGCGCATCGCGGGGTCGGGGTGCTCGCCCTCGGACTGGATGCGGTACTCGCGGCCGAACATCTCGTCGTGGTCGGCCATGACCCGCTCGCTGGGCGGCTCCTCACTGCCGTGGATGTTCTCCTGCATCTTCTCGAACCGCTCGTGTTGCTCGCGCACATAGCCGGCACCCAGTGTGGTCAAGTCCATCTGCGTGGCCAGCAGTTCGCGCAGATACTGCTTGTTCGGCTCGAACTTCAGCACGTTCGGCAGCTCGGGCGCCAGCACCGACTCCGGGTCACGCCCGTCGTGCCGGCGCATCAGGTCACAGGCGATGTGCAGGTGCTCCAGCTCCATGTTCAGGTGCAGCTCCCAGATGGCCTTGACCTTGGGGTCGCTTTCCTGCTCCATGAAGGAGTAGTAGAGATAACACTCGTTGTACTCGTGGTTGACGAGCTGCTCCCACCACGTCTCGCCCGGGTCGACCAGCGACTCGTAGTGGGTGACGTGCTCCTCCTCGATGAGCCCGATCTCCTGGTAGAGCTGGCGCGCGATCGGCTCCATGTAGGTGGGGCCCGTGTTCATGTAGAAGTTCATGGTCTGCTGCTCCGCCGACATGATCGTCAGCGCGTGCAGCTTCGACAGCGGGTTCGTCTCGTCCTTGGCGTACGGATCGCGGACGTTGTCCACCGGGTCGCGGTGGTGGTACTTCGTCGGCCGACCGGGCATGACCTCGGTCAGCCCATCGACGATCGACTCCGCCTTGCGGTGTTCGATCATCTCGTACAGGTTGGCGTACCGGTACAGATGGTCGAAGTCCTCCAGGACACCGAACTGGTACGCCTGCTTCAGGTACGGGTCGGGCTCCATCCGCGCCACCCACGCCGTCAGGTCCACCGCGACCTGCTCGTAGGCAATGGTCGTCTCCAGCACCGACGACACCCCAGGCAACAGCCAGTTCACGACCTTCTGCTGCTGCGCCTCGATGTAACGCGTGCGGGCCAGCTGCCGTTTGATCTCGGGATCGACGGTGTTGCGGGCGAGCTGGTGGCTGAACATGATCGCCTCCACCTCGATCCCGTTCATCGTGATGATGCGACACCGGGTGTACGGGTCGCAGTGGTCCGGATCGATGGGCTGCACGTTCAGCTCGTGCCAGTTGCGCAGCTGACGGTCCAGCGGAATGCCTCGCTGTTCCAAGGGATTGAACGTCATGGGGGGGTGCTCCTCTCGACCAGCCGGGCGAGTACCCCCGTCGCCGCATGGCCGTCCGCCGGCGCAGGGTGCCCGAAGCCATAGTCCGGCCGTCCGGATGCTTCCGCGACCGCCCACGCCGACAGGGGAAGATGAGTCCCCCATTCGAGCTCGTGGACGCAACTGTTCGCAGGTACTCACGCCGCCTCCGTCCTCGCCGCACCTCGAGGGAGAGCGGGCCAGAGATGGCACGACGATGTCGAGGGCGCCGGTCATCAGGACCACTTTCTCGCCGCGGGGCTGTCTGTACTTGGCCATGCGTTCAGCTCGCGGCGGCCGACTTCGGGGTTGAACTGTCCACTATTGACCCGTGCGTCGCCGGGACGGTGGAAGTTCTGGCCGCCCGTGAGGTTTGTCAATCGCCTCGACGTGCATACGTCGCGTTGACGAAACTTTTATCTGAGCAGCTGGGAGAGATGTCATGGGCATCATCGCGTGGATTCTCATTGGCCTGATCGCCGGGTTCATCGCCAAGGCGATCATGCCGGGGAAGGACCCGGGCGGGGTCATCATCACGATCCTGATCGGTATAGCGGGCGGCCTGCTGGGCGGCTTCCTCGGCAAGGTCATCTTCGGCGTCGACTCCATCGACGGTTTCTTCGACCTCTCCACCTGGATCGCGGCCGTCATCGGCTCGGTCATCCTGCTGATCCTCTACCGCGTCATTACGGGCAACCGGCGCCGCGCCTGACCGCCCCGGAAACCGCAACGCGTTGAACGGCTCCTCCCTCACCTCGGGACGGAGCCGTTCGCTGTGCGTGGGCTTTCCCTCCGTCGCGCTCGTAGGCGCGACTTCGCCTGCACCGGTGGCCTGACGATCCCTGGTCGCGTTGCTCCCCTCTCCTGTCGGACTCACCCGGCCGAGAGGCCTAAGTCCGACCCGACGGGGCAGTTGGGAGCAGATGTGATTGACGATGCCATCGGCGCGTCTGCCGTTTTATCTGTGGAGGAAACTGCCATGTTGCTGCCGGCCGAGAAGAACCTGCGTGCAGTCATGGCGCGCTTCGCCGCCGCACGCATCGACCATGACGTGCTACCCACCCCCGCCACCAGCCGGATGCTGCAGGATGTTTCCTACACGCTGTGCGTCATGACCGGCACCCACACCATCAAGGACGCCCTGCGCGCCGCCGACGCGATGCTGGAGCAGTACCGCGCCGACCGCAGCGGCATCACCCAGGCCGACGAGGTCCTCGCCGCATAACCGCACTTGTGCGAAGCGACCCGGGCACTCGGGCCGGCACGACATCTGCTCACCGGATTCGCACCCGGCATGCACACGGTGCTCGACCAGACCGACCCCGCCCAGGCGAGCCAGTTCGACCACTACCTCGCCAATCCGGACGCCGACCTGACGGCGGGTCGGGCGGCACCGGCGGTTCGAACGGCGGCAGCGGCACCGGCGGCCGGGTGGGTGTTCAGCTCGGACAGTACTGCTCTCCCGTCGGCGCCACCGCGACGACCGGCGAAGCTTCTTTTGTGCACCGTCTATGGGGGCCTCGCCATCTCCATCAAGCCGGATCCGTTCTCGCCGACGGTCTCCGGCACACCCTTCGCACTCTCCCGTACACGCGGGCGCAGGGCCGGCGACGGACAGGCGGACCCCGCTACGTGGCAGCGGAGCTCCGGATCCTTACTGGAGCCGGGAGCGCCTGAACGGCGGTCGAGGCGGAGTGGCTGCAGCCTTCGAGCAGGTGTCCTGCGGATCACGGCTCCATGCTGAGAGGGGTGCCATCGGTGGGCTGTTCCGCCCAGATGGTCTTGCCGGTGGCGTCGTAGCGGCTTCCCCAGCGGTGGGAGCACTGGGCGACGAGGAAAAGCCCCCGTCCGCCTTCATCGATGGTGGCGGCCCGGCGGATGTGCGGTGAGGTGCTGCTGGCGTCGCTGACCTCGCAGATCAGCATCTGGTCACGGATGAGCCGCAGCCGGATCGGCGGGCTGCCGTAGCGGATGGCGTTGGTGACCAATTCACTCACGATGAGTTCGGTGGTGAAGGCCAGATGCTCCAGCCCCCACTGGTCGAGCTGCCGTGTCGCGAGCGAGCGCGTACTGGCGACCGCGGCGGGGTCGCACGGCAGGTCCCATGTGGCGACGTGCACGGAGTCGAGCGAGCGGGTGCGGGCGACGAGCAGCGCCAGGTCGTCCTCGGCCGCCAGGTGGGGAATGACCGCGGTTGCGACGGCCTGTCCGATCTCGTTCGGTGAACGGCCGCTCTGCCCGATGATCGCGCAGAGCCGCTCGTGCAGGGTCTGGTCCGCATTGCGCGCCGCCAGGACGCTTTGCGCGTACAGCGCGAGAGTGCTGCCCTCGGCGAGTTCGATGGTGTAGGGCTCGAAGACGGCATCGCCCAGTCCCAAGGGCTGGTTGGACGGCAGATTCGCGAAGTGGACCTGACCCGCCGGGTCGGCGACGACCGGTGGGGGGTGGCCGGCGCTCGCCATGACGCAGTGGCGGGAAACGGGATCGTAGACCGCGTACAGGCAGGTGGCGCCGACGAGCTTCTCCAGGATGGGCGCGAACCCTGCCGTGTGTTCGCGTTCGACCAGCCGCGGCACTATGTCGTCGAGCCGGGCCAGCACCTCGTCAGGGGCGAGGTCAAGCTGTGCGAGGGTGCGTACGGCGGAGCAGATCTGCCCCATGCAGGCGGAAGCCTCTGCACCCGTCGCGGGTATGTCGCCGAGCGTGAGGGCCACGCGGGCGCCGGAGAGGGGGATCACGTCGAACCAGGAGCCGCCCACCCCGGCGTGGGCACGCGCCGGACGGTAGTGATGCGCGACCTCGACGGCGCACTGCTCCGGAACGCTGCGCGGGAGCATGCTCTGTTGGAGGGTGATGGCGGCGGTGCGTTCGCGGGTGTAGCGGCGGGCGTTGTCCACGCAGACGGCGGCGCGAGCGGCCAGCTCCTGCACGTAGACCAGGTCGTCGGGCTCGAAGGCATCCGGTTGGGCCGCCGTGCGGTACAGATGGGCCAGCCCCAGAACGGTGTCTCTGGCACGCAGGGGCACCACCATCAGGGAGTGGGCCCCGTGCGTCAGCAGCGCCTGGACCCTGGGATCGGGAGAGTCTCGGACCCAGTCGACATCGGGGTCGACGACCGGCAGCAGCCGGGGCTGCCCATCGGCGAGGGCCTGGGCATGGGGCGTATCGGCGGGGAAGTCCTGGGCCTCTCCGACCAGCCGGAGCTTTTCGGTGATTCCCGGTTGGGAGACCTTGCGGGCTGCGAGGTGCAGGGTGACCCCGTCGGCGCCGGAGGGCGGGGCTTCCTCGCCTGTCACGACGCCGTCCAGGAGTTCGATCGAGACGAGGTCGGCCAGGCGCGGAACGAGCACGTCCGCAAGCTCCTGGGCCGTGCGCGTGACGTCGAGTGTCGACCCGATGCGGGCGGTGGCTTCGTCGAGGAGGACCAGGCGCTCGCGGGCACGGTGGCGGTCGGTGACGTCGATGATCAGGTCGGTGACGCCCAGGCGCCGGCCGTCCGGTCCGGTCAGCACGAACGATGACGTCATCCATACGTGGTCCCTGCCCGGGTCGGCGGGCGTACGGCCGCGGTGCTCGGTTCCGACGACGGGCAGGCCCGTTTCCAGAACCGTTGCGAGTCGGCTCTCTATCCCGGTGACGTCGAGCGCGGGCAGTACCGTACCGATCCGGTGACCGAGGAGCCTGTCGTTGGGAACACCGTGGATGCGTTCCAGCGCGGGGTTCGCCCGGACCAGGCGCAGCCGGGTGTCGTACACGGCCACGCCGATCGGTGACTGGGTGAACAGCGCGTCCAGGATGGCCAGGTCCTCCTCGCGCGGCATCAGCCGTTCAGGCGTATTCGCGCTCCAGGAGCGGGCGGATGCCTCGGCCGGAAAGTCCACAGCACTGGTCCTGTCATTCGGTCTCAGTGTCCTCTACCCCAGAGTAGGCAGACTCGGATGCACCGGCGGGTACAGGAAGGCCATGACGGCGACGTCGCACTGCGCTGCCCAGTCTCACCAGTGGCCGAGGATGCTCTCTGCTCGCCCGTGATCAGCTAGACGACCAGCGACGCGAGCACACCGACGGAAGTCACCAAGGCCCGCATGAACAGCCGCCCCGAGACCGTGGTGGCGCCGGGGCGGCCGAGATCAACTAGAAGCTGCCGATCTCACGCTTGAGGATCTTGCCCGTGGGCCCCTCGGGGAGGGCCTCGACGAGCCGAATCTCCCGCGGGTACTTGTACGGTGCCACGCGCTCGCGCACGAACTGGCGCAATTCCTCGGCATCGGCCCGGCCACTCCGGCGTGGGTGAGCATGGCGCCCTTGGGGACACCGGTGGTGCCGGACGTGTAGAGGATGACGGCGAGGTCGTCGTCCCTGCGGGCGGCGGCCGGCTCCGTGTCGGGGTGCCCGGCGAGCAGATCCGGCAGACCGCCGGGCGGGACCGGCACGATCGGGGTCACGGTGCCCTCGGCGCCCCGTCGCGCTTCGTCGGCGGTGTCCTGGTGGGCGAGGAGCAGGGTCATGTCGCAGTCGCGCACGTAATGGGCGATCTCGCGCTGCCTGAGCAGCGGGTTCATCGGGACCACGACGGCTCCGGCGCGCAGGATGCCGTAGTAGAGGACGGGGAACTCGGGCAGGTTGGGCAGCATCAGGCCGACCCGGTCGCCGGGTCAGACGCCGTGCGCCGCGAGGAGTGCGGCCGTGCGGCCGTGCGGCCGGCGAGGGCGTGCAGTTCGGCGAAGGTGAGCTGCTGGTCGCTGAGTTCGACGGCGGGCCGGTCGCCGTGGGCGTGGGCGGCGAGCGTGAGGAAGTCGTTGAGGTTCATCCGGGTTTCCTCCTGGTCACCCGCGCAGGGCGGAGGCGAGGACGGCAGGCAGCTGAGCGGGGCTCGGCGCGGTCGTGAAGCGGGTGACGCGTTCGATGGTGGTGCGACCGGTGCGGTTGGTGACGAAGTACGGCGGCTTGGGGGACAGCGAGGGGCAGCCGGTGAACAGGCCGCGGGGAGCGGGGGCGAAGGGGGCGCGCAGCACGGTCTTCTCGACGTCCTCGAGCATGAAGGCGTTGTTGACGAAGCCGACGCCGCTGCCGATCGCCTGCCGGGTGTGGCCGGGGTGGGCACCCCAGGGGGTGTATCCGAGCAGGAAGCCGACGCCGGACCAGGTGTTGACGCCGATGGTGCCGTAGCGCAGCTCACCCACGGCAGCATCCACCACGCCCGGCGAGGTCCTCTCGGTCCGGGGGTGCACGATCAGGGTCGCACCCAGGGTGCCGGGGAGGACGGTGTTGGCGAAGTCGACGGCATGGCGAAGGAAGTGCGCGGGACCCTCGCCGGGCAGGCGGACGACGCCCAGCGCACTGGCGAAGACCTCGCCGGTGAGCAGCATGTCGTCGTGCTCGGCGACGTCCGCGACCAGGATCCGGGAGTCGTCGCCGTGACATTCGGCACGCGGGTGAGCCGCCAGTACGGCCTGAAGCCGCTGATGGGCCCCAGGGTAGTAGTCCCTGCGGGCCGGCAGCGCGCGCAGTACCCGCCTGATCTCCTCCAGCAGCAGGTCGGTTCCCTGCCAGGAGCGGGGCAGCACCAGCACCTGGCTGGCGATGCAGTTGTGGCCGGAGTTGTTCATCTTGCTCGTGACGATGTGCTCGGCCTGGAAGCGGAAGTCCGCCCTGCTCCAGGGTCCGGGCACCACGATGTACGGGCTGACCCCGCCCAGTTCGCTCGTGAACGGTTTGTCGACCAGCGGGGTGTCCTCGCGGCGACGCCGCTCCGCCTGTTCGCCGGTGCCCCAGACGATGGCGTCGTGGGTGCGGTCGCTGCCGGTCACGTGGATGGAGTCCACGCCGTCGTGGGCGGTGAGGTAGGCACCTTCGGCGGGGCCACCGTCCACGAACCGCACCCAGCCGCGCTGGACGTACTCGGTGAAGATCCGCTCGAAGTGCGGGCGCAGACAGGCGTTGACCGGGTTCATCTTGGCGATGACGACCTGGCCCTCCGCGTAGAGCTTGTGCAGGATGTCGGTCGCGGTGAGCGAGGCGACGTTGCCGGCGCCCAGGACCAACGCCACACCAGGGTGCTGTTCACCACCCCGGTAGGGTGCGGCCGCGCGGTGTCGCGTCTGCTCGACCGTGACCCCGGCTCGCATCCGGACCTGGGCCGAGTAACCACCCAGCAGCAGGCGGTCCCAGCCTGTGGCGGGAAAGACGTCCACCCAGGTACGGCCGCCCCGCTCGTGCACCGCCTCCGCGTGCAGAGGTTCGCGGCCGGCGGCCAGGCGTCGCAGCACGTGCAGCCGTGCGGTGACGTGCTGGGCCAGCGACCACGGGCCGCCGGCCCAGTCCTCTGCGGCCCATGGAGAGTCAGGGCCGTACCCCTTGACGCCTGCGCCCGCCGCGGCCAGGTCGGCAGCGCCGTCGCGGATCCTCGGCATGAGCCTTTCCAGCAGGCCGATGCGCTCGGTGAGCGGCGCGGTGGCCCAGGACGATGCGTGGTGACGCAGGTCCCCCAGAGCGCGGTCGAGGACGGTCGTGTCGAGGGCGGGGTTGTTCACGTCACTCCTTGGCGGGGCGAACACGCTGGGTGGAAAAGGGGTGTGAGGCATCGCCGTGCCGAAAGCCGGACGACCCGGCCGACCGGGGTGACGGTGGCCGTTCCGCCGGACGCGAGCGGTACGGCCACCGGTCGGAGGCCGAAGGTCAGCCCGCAGATCAGCGGGAGTGCCGGGTGAGGGCAGGGACCTCAGGACAGGGGGACGCCGGCGATCGCGATGCGCTCCATCACCCGGCGCTGGGGGTAGTAGTCGTTGATCGCGTAGTGCTGGACGGCGATGTTGTCCCAGATCGCGATCGAATCGGGCTGCCAGCGGAACCGCACCTGGAGCTCCGGAATGCGCGCCTGCAGGCCCAGCTCGTGGAGCAGCTCCCGGCTCTCGTCCTCGGGCAGCCCGACGATGCGGGTGGTGAACGGCTCGTTGACGTACAGGGTCTTGCGGCCGGTGCGCGGGTGCCGCACGACGACCGGGTGCTCCACCGGAGGCAGGAACACGCGCAACGCCTCGATCTGCTCCGGGGTCATGAACGTACCCCAGCTGGGCTCCCAGTCGTGTACGGCGGTGAGGCTTTCGACGCGCTGCTTCATCTCGTCACTGAGGTTGTCGTAGGCGGCGCCCATGTCGGCCCACATGGTGTCACCGCCGGCCGACGGGACCTCGACCGAGCGGAGCACCGACCCCAGGGCCGGGGCGGCCATGAACGAGTGGTCGCTGTGCCAGATGTTCTCCTGGCCGATGGCCATCTCGTCCTTCGCCAGCCGTGAGACGCCGACGGTGTCGCCCGTGGGGAAGAACGGGTTCGGCTCCGGCTCCCCCCACACCGCGGCCAGGGCCAGGTGAGCGTCGACATCGACGTCGTGCTGGTCGCGGAAGAAGATCACCTTCCACTCGAGCAGCGCCTGCCGCAGCTCCTCGGCGAGCTCCTCGCCGATCGGCCGGGACAGGTCCACGCCGTCGATCTCCGCCCCGATGTGCGGCGTCATCGGCGCGATCTTCAGCAGCCGGTACCCGGCCGGCGCCGTGCCGGGCGCGGTCCGTTCCAGCACGCGCCGGCCGAAGTGGATCAGCGGCTTGTCCAGCAGGGGGTTCTTGTCGGCTCCGGTGGTCTCCACGCGGTCCTCCACGGTCGGGAGCGAAAAATCGTTACGGGCAGTATCGATATCCAGCAGGGCCACCGCAAGGGTTCCTCGACGACTTTTCGCCGCATCACTCGGGCATCACGGTCAGCGACAACCCACACCCGTCAACCTCTCGCGCACCGCGACCCGCGGACGGGCTGACGTCCCCACCGCAACGAAGGACATACGAGCGCAGGGCCTTTCGGTCGCGGCCACTCGTCCAACGGACGCCCCGCAGGGGGCAGGTGCCGCCACCGCAGGACCACTGTCCGGGCCCCGGCCCCGAATTCGTAGCGGACAGGGCTTGTCGTCACGGCCAACCGTATCGATACTTCGCGTAACGATTTACTCGCCGATGCGATCGGCGCAGGCCGACGCGCCGCGATCCGCCGACGTCCCCTCCCCTGTGCTGCACGCCGACCACGCCTGCTCGAGAGCAGCTACCTTCGCGGAGCCCCCGTGCCCAACACCGATCTCACCTCCGTCACGCTCGCCGACCCCGTCACGACGAGCCGCAGCCACCGACGGAAAGCTTGGACCGTCACGGGGTTGCTGGTGGTCTTCATGATGGTCAACTTCGCCGACAAGGCCGTCCTCGGGCTGGCGGCCGACCCGATACGCCACGACCTGGGCCTGTCGGCGACCGGCTTCGGGATGGCCAACAGCGCGTTCTTCCTGCTCTTCTCGCTCTGCGGCGCCACGGGCGGTCTGCTGGCGGACCGGGTGCGGCCGCGGTGGCTGCTCCTGGGGATGGTCCTGCTGTGGTCGATCGCCCAGATGCCGATGGCCCTCGGCGGAGGTCTGGTCGCGCTGGTCGCCTCGCGGATCGTGCTGGGTGCCGCGGAGGGGCCCGCCTTCCCGGTGGCCCAGCACACCGCCCTGGCGTGGTTCCCGGACCGCCGACGCAACCTTCCCGGCGCCCTGCTCAGCGTGGGCATCGCCCTCGGTGTGGTGCTCGCCGCACCGGGGCTGACCTGGGTGATCCAGCACCAAGGCTGGCGCTCCGCTTTTGCCGCGGTCGCCGCCGCCGGCGTGGTGTGGGCGGCGGCCTGGGCCGTCTTCGGCAGGCACCGGACATCGCCCGGGGAAGCTCACGGCACCCGCACCGGAGCCGACTCCGGCAGCGGCGGCGAGAAGAGCTCGCACGCCCCCTCGTACCGTCGCATCCTGGGCACCCGAACTTGGATCGGTGCCACGATCGGCTACTTCTGCACCTACTGGATGATCGCCCTGTCGCTGGTGTGGGTGCCCTCCTATCTACATGACGGCCTGGGCTACTCCACCACGACGGCCGCCGGCCTGGTCGCCGGGATCTGGGCGGTCAGCGGCATGGCGCTGCTGGTGCAGGCGGGGGTGACCGGATGGCTGCTGCGACGTGGCGTGAGCAGCCGGTGGGCCCGCGGCCGCGTCGGCGGCATCAGCCTCCTTGTCTCCGCCCTCGGCTGCGGCGCCCTGTCACAGGCCGTGCGCGGGCCGGTCACCGTACTGCTCCTGCTCGTCGGCTTCGGCCTGTGCGGGGCGATGTCGACGGTCGCGGTGACCACGGTCGCCGAAATCGTCCCGGCCCGTCGGCGCGGCGGCGCCCTCGGCCTGATGAACGCCGTTGTCACGACCGGCGGCCTGGTCGCCCCTGCCCTGACGGGATACCTGGTCGACACACAGGGCAGCGCCGGCTACCGGCACGCCGTGCTCCTCGCGGCCGTACTGCTCGCACTGGGAGGCACGGCCGCCGTGACACTGATCGACCCGGCCCGCGACGCCCGGCGCCTGGCACCCTGACGATCGTCGCCGCTCGCTGCGCAGCACCGTTCCCCGCGGACGGCGGGCGGAACGGACCGCGCGCGCCCGCACCCGACCGGCCGGTGGATCTCAGGTTCCCGGGTGACCGACCGCCCGGACGACCAGGTCCACCATGTCCTCCACGAAGCGTTCGTTGGGCAGTTCCCGTTCCGCCAGCAGGCGGTACACCAGCGGCGCCGCCACCAGCGTGGCGGCCGAACGGATGTCGATGTCGGGCCGCACCTCACCGCGGGCGATCCCCCGCTGAAGGATGCGGCGCGTCTCGGCCATCAACCGTTCCGTGTAGTCCACGTACTCCCCGCGGTCGCCACCCGCCTCGGCGGCCGTTGCCATGAGTTCCGTCAGCAGCCGTGCCGTACCCGGCAGCCGGTACGCCGCCAAGCGCGCCGTCAGCACCTCGCGCAGCTCGGCCCGTACGTCGCCCAGGTCCGGAACCGAGAGCGGGCCGATGCGTGTCTCGGCCGCCGCAATGATCAAGGCTTGCTTGGAAGGCCAGCGCCGGTAAATGGCCGGCTTGCTCACCCCGGCGCGTGCGGCGACGGCATCCATCGTCACCGCTTTCACGCCCTGCTCGGTCACCAGGTCGATCACCGCCTCAAGGGTGTCGTCCGTGACCCGCTCCTGCCGCGGCCGCCCTGGTCCCCGTCCGGCCTTCTGTGTCTGTGCCCCGACCATGCTCTGAGAATACGAGGCACCTGGAGCAGTTGTGGCCGGGGTGGTGGTACGACGGCACCCGGGAGCCCGTCCAGCGACGTCCGGGCAACCCTTCGAGGCAGTGATGTCGCCTGCACGACCGGGGGCGGCACGCGACGTTGGTCCGCCAGCCACCGCCCCAGCGGGAGCTGTGCCCGTTCGGGGTGAGCTGCGTGCTCGTACGGCACCGTCAGGTGCCCGGTCCGCTTCCGGAAAGACCGACGCGTAGTTCGGCTGGGTTCAGATTCCCCGCGGCAGCCGGAGCGGTGGGCCGAAGCGGACGGGGACACCGGGCGCGTAGAGCACGCTGACGGGATTTTCGCGTGGGGTGCGCAGCCCGGCCGCCGCGATGGCGGTTTCGCCGTACGAGGTCAGCTCGGCACGGGTGAACGTCCACCGGGGGTGGATGTTCGGCAAGTAGTAGGTGCGGCCCCGGAGTTGGGTGTGGAGTCCCCATCGGCAGGTGAGGAACTCCTCCAGCGCGTTCGCCTCGTACGGCTCGGGGGACACCTCGGCCCGGACGCGCGCGCCTGCTCCGGAACCGTCGCGCCGCAGGGAGTCGTAGAAAATCCCGGAGTCGGTGCGGCGGGCGCCGATACGGGCCCAGCGGTACGGCAGCCCGAACGCCGCCCGCGCCGTCAGTACGGGCAGCAGGCGGTCGCAGTCCAGGGAACGGAACACCACTCCACGCCGCCCGAGGGCGTCCCGGCTGTACAGGCGGACGTTCACCTCGCCGAAGCTGCCCAGGTAGGGGAGGGCCGGGCCCTGGCCGAAGGCCAGCTGGTCCATGCGGAAGAAGACGAGGCCGACGTAGGTGCGGCCCAGGTGGAGGTCGGGGGACGTGCCCGGAGGCAGCAGCCGTGCGACCTCGTCCGGGTCGGCGGCCCAGTGCAGGAAGACCAGTTCACGCCACCATTGCCGGAAGAGGATGCGCGAGAGGGGGCGCGGGGACAGGGGCGTGACGTCCTCCACGTGATCGGACGCGTCTGCTGTCACGACGTACCCCGCTTCGGCTCGGCGGGTCCCATGACCCACGCGCCCGTACGCATGCCCTCCATGATCGCGTCGACGGCCTCCGCCACCGTGATGCCCGGTGGCAGGGCCGGAGCGGCCCCGGTCACCGCGCGGCCGGCGAACCCGGACTCGACGTGGGGCAGGCAGATCTCCAGCACTCCCACGCGGGAGCGTCGCAACTCCCGGCGAGCCGACGCCAGCCAAGTGGCCAGCGCGGCCTTCGCCGCCGCGTAGTCCGCCATCCCCGCCGGTGCCGAGCGGGCGACGGTGCCCGTGACGGCGGCGAGCAGACCACCCGAGGACACGTGGGTCGACGCGGAGCGCAGGATCGCCATGGGCGCGAGCGCGTTCACCGCCATCACATGCTCCGCCACCGCTTCCCCGATCTCACCGACCGGCCCGAACGCGGCCACCCCCACACAGACGACCACGGCATCGAGCCCACCCAGCTCCCGCGCCGCCCACGCCGCCGTACCCTCGGCGCCGTCGAGATCCCACGCGTCGAAGGTCCGCGAGGGGCCGGGCCCGCACCGCTCGCGCACCCCGGCCAGCCGGTCCGGGTCCCGCCCCGCGAGCGCGGTCACCGCCCCTGGCCCGGCCAGCCGCTCGGCCAGCGCCGAGCCGATGTCACCGGTCGCCCCGGCGACGAGAATGCGTGCACCACGGATCTCCACACCGAGCCTCCCGTCGTGTGTCCTCGGAAGACTTCGGCCGGTGAGGGCCGGACGGATGCGGCGGGGCGGCTTCGCGTGTGGCCGTCGGTGGAGGCCGGCTCGGCCATGATCCGCTGGCCGGCCCGCCGCCCTGGTGCCTGGGGAGGACGCTGATGTCACCCGGACCGGTTGGCATGCACGGTGACTACCAGGGCAGCTCCCCGTTCTCGTCCTGGAGCGTCCCGGTAGGACCGTCCGCGCCCAGCGTCGCCAGGCGGACGACAACCTTCGCGCTCTCCTCGGGGGACCGTCCGATCCCGAAGTCCGCGGTCATGTCGGTGGCGGTGGTGCCCGGCTCGACCGCGTTGAACTTGATCTCCGGACAGGCCTTGGCGTACTGCACCGTCAGCATCGTCGCCGCCGACTTCGACGCGGAGTACAGCAGGGTCGGCAGGCTGAATTCGGGCCGCTCGGGGTTGTTCACGGCCCAGAAGGAACCGGCGCTGCTGGAGACGGTGACCACGGTGGGGGCGGCGGACCGGCGCAGCAGGGGCAGGGCCGCCTCGGTGACGCGTACGATCCCCACCGCGTTGGTGTCGAACACGCGCAGAGCACTGGGACCGTCCACCTCGCCGAGCCCCAGGACGCCCGCGTTGTGCACCAGGACGTCGAGCCGGCCCTCGTCCGCATCGATCTTCTCCAGCGCACTGACGACCGACGCGTCGTCGGTCACGTCGAGCTGGACGAACCGTGCCCCGAGCGCGGCCGCGGCCTTCTCGCCGCGCTCGATGTCCCGCGCGCCGACGTAGACGGTGTGGCCCGCGGCAAGGAGCTGCTTGGCGGTCTCGAAACCGATGCCCTTGTTGGCGCCGGTGATCAGCGTGATGGTCATACGTATTCCTCCGTGATGAGTGATGCGTGCGTCGTCGCCGTCAGCCGGTCAACTGCCGCCGCAGCCCGGCGGCATCGTGCAGCGCCGCCATGTGGACGAACCGGCCCTCGCGGACCTGATAGATCGCGTACTCGACGATCTCGAAGGAGGCCCCGGTGGGCCGCACGCCGAGCCACTCCTTGACCGGCGTACCGGTGTTGACGAGACGGGCGGCCAAGCGGTCCCCGTCGACGAGCAACTCCTTGAGTTCCCAGTGCAGATCGGGCACCGCTTCCACGTCGTGCCGCTGTACGGCGAGGATGTCGTCCCGGGTGGCCGGTTCGCCGTTCAGGGTGGTCCGGTCGGCGATGAACTCGCCCATACCGTCGAACTCGTGGGCGTTGAGCGCCCCGAGGTAGCGCTCGTAGAACGCGCGCAGGTCGGACATCGGTCGGCCTTTCCGTGGAGGCGGTCAGATCTGGTCGAGGCCGCCGTCGACGTACAGGCTCGACCCCGTGACAAAGCTGCTCTGGTCCGACGCGAGGAAGGCCACGGCGGCGGCGACCTCTTCCGGCCGCCCGAGCTGGCCCAGCGGCACGCGCGACGACGCCGGCGAGGCCGATCCCGGCGCTGGCCCCCGTGACCACAGCGGTCTTGCCCTCGAGCAGTCCCATGTCGGCCGCCTCCGCATTCTGTAGTGATCGATGCAGAATGTCAGCCTAGCACTTTCGTATCGGTCACTACAGAAGAGATAGAGTGAACGGGTGAAGACGGAGAAGAAGGGCCCGAGCGGCCGCCCACGGGGCTTCGACACCGGTGAGGCCCTCGAACGCGCCATGCTGGTCTTCTGGGAGCACGGCTACGAGGGCGCCAGCCTGGGCCGTCTGACCAGCGCCATGGGCATCTCGGCCACGAGCATGTACGCGGCCTTCGGTAACAAGGAGGAGCTGTTCCGCAAGGCTCTGGAGCGCTATACGGAGGGGCCCAGCGCGTACCTGGACGAAGCGCTGAAGGAGCCGACTGGTCTCGGCGTCGCCACCGCGATCCTGTCCGGCGTCATCCGGACCACCACCGCTCCGTCCCGGCCCCAGGGGTGCATGGGCATCCAGGGGGCGTTGGCTGCGGGTGAGTCCGCGCAGCCGGCCCGTGAGCTGCTTGTCGGATGGCGCAACGACGGTTACCTGCGGATTCGGGAGCGGTTCGAACGGGCCGTGGAGGAGGGTGACCTTTCGGCGGGCGCCGATGCGGGGCTGTCGGCCCGCTATGTCACCACGTTGGCTCATGGCATCGCTGTGCAGGCGGCCAGTGGGGTGTGCCGGGACGAGCTTCAGGCGATGGCCGACGCGGCGCTGCGGGGGTGGCCGCCCTTGTAGGGGGCCGAGGGGGCTGCCTGGGTCGACGGGTCGACGAGGTCGACTGCAACCGCCGCCAGGCGAACGGCCGTCCCCTCTCGTGGCGCGGCGAGTGAGTCACGGGAGACGGGTAATGGCTGGTGGGGTGGGCGCGGATGCGGCTCTGCGGATACGCCGACGGAAAAAGGCTTACATCGCTGCCGGCCTGGCCGCCGTCCTGCCCCCCGCGCTGGAACTGTACGAGGACGTCTCGCGGGTGGTCGGGCTCTGGTGGGCGCTGGGGTCGGTGGCGGTGTTCAGCGTCCTGTTCGGCGCCCGGCAGATCCGCGAGGGCGCCGAGACCGGCCGGGTGGCCGCCGTTCGCGACGAGGGGCTCGCGGCGGGCGAGTACACGCTCACCGACTACAAGGTGTTCCTGCCCTTCGACCGGCCGAAGAGTTCCCCGGAGCGTGCGGAGTCGCCGCTGCTCCTGCGGTTGACCAACCGCGGTATCCAGCACTGGGACGGTGACACGCTGCGCTGGAGCCACCCGTGGGCCGGCCTTCGCCTTGTCTTCGAGGACGAGGTGTTGCTCGTGCACCACGAGGGGCGGCTCGTCGCCCGGTTCTGGGTGTTCATTCCGTTCGGTACGCCTGACGAGATACTCCTCGCCGCCGACCGGCTCCAGAGGCACCGGCCCCGGCGTTGAGCCCTACGGCGTACCGCCGCCGGGCCGCTCGGCCGGAGCTGCCCCCTCTGTAACGGTCAGCTGGACGGTGGAGCGGGGGAGTCGGGTCCCGGCGCCGGTGCTGCGCCCGTGTGCAGGATCCCCTCGACACCGTCCAGGAACGTCGCGCAGATCAGGGCCGGGTCGAAGAGGCAGCCGGCGGCCATGGCGCCGTCCCGGAGCATGACGAAGTGCCGCCCGGTCACGTCGGCGGGAGCGCAGCCGGCGTCTTCCATGAGCTGCGTGGCCGTTTCCAGGAACCACTGCCGGTGGCCCAGTACCGCTTGGTGGACGGGATGCGCCGGGTCGGGATACTCGGCCGCCGCGTTGAGGAAGGCGCAACCACGGAAGCCGGGGGACTGGATGCCGTCGGCGATGGACCTGCCCACGGCCCGGACCGTCTCCGCCGCCGGAAGTCCCCGCGCCCGGATGCCGGCCACCTGCCCCCGGATGCCGTGATCGGCCTGCTGGAGGTAGGCGAGGATCAACTCGTCCTTCCCCTTGAAATGCCGGTACAGGGTGGCGCGAGTGACCTGGGCCTCCGCGATGATCCGGTCCACGCCGACGGAGTGAATGCCCTCGGCGTAGAAGATCCGGGTCGCCGTGTCGAGCAGCCGCGCCCGGGCCTCGGACGTGCTCTTGCCTTCTGTGCGCGTGCTCATGCCGGCCACGGTAGCAGGTCGTGAGGGAGAACGTTCGGTCTTGACAGTCGTCGAAGGCGCCCCTTAGATGAAGGAGGAGACCGAACGTTCTCCCTCCTCGCCTTCGCTTCGCCTTCTCCCTCGCCGAAAGGGCACCTCATGGCTTCGTCCACTGCCACCCCTGTCCCCGCCAAGGACGACACCCGGTCGCTGCGCCGCCTGTACTTCCTGCGCTTCGCCTTCGCCACGGTATGGGCCGTCCTCGTATTCGCCTCCGCCCACACCCTGAGCCCCCTCAGCGCGACGCTGCTGGTGATCTACCCGTTGTTCGACGTGGCGTGCGCACTCCTCGACATCAGGTCCGCCAAGGCGAACCGTGGGCCGGTACGCGGCCTGTACGCGAATGTCGCGCTCAGTGGCCTCACCACCGCAGGTCTGGTCGCGGCGGCCACCTCGGGCATCCCGGCAGTCCTGCGAGTCTGGGGCGCCTGGGCGATCACCGCCGGAGCCGTCCAGCTGATCGTCGGCGCCCTGCGACGCCGACGCGGCATGGCGGGTCAGTGGCCGATGATCCTCAGCGGAGCCATCTCCACCTTCGCCGGAGCCTCCGTCGTGGCCCAGGCGGGGAAGGCGAACGCCTCCTTGGGCGCGCTGGCCGGCTACGCCTTCCTGGGCGGAGTCTTCTTCCTGGTCTCGGCACTCCGCCTGAGGCAGTCGGACAGGACCGGCCGCATCGGGGTGTGAGGTGTCGGCGTCGGCCCCGCGCGGTCGGTACACGCGGGGCCGGCTCCCTGCGGCGCTTCGACTCGCCGGTCACCACCGGCGTGATCGCGACGCGACCTAGGCGTTGCTCCAGCCGGTCGTACGGGAGTACACGTCCAGCAGATCCACCACGAACACCAGGGTCGAGCCCGCCGGGATCAACGGCGTCGGCGACTGATTGCCGTACCCCAGCCGCGGCGGGACGATGATCTCGCGCCGGCCGCCGACCCTCATCCCCTTGACCCCCCGGTCCCACCCCTTGATGACCTTGCCACTGCCGAGGGCGAACTTGAACGGCTCCCCCCGGTCCCAGGACGCGTCGAACTCCTTCCCGGACGCGAGGGTCACCCCGACATAGTGAACCCGGACGACCATGCCGGACTTGACCTCAGCCCCGTCCCCGACGACCAGATCCCGAATGGTCAGCTCGGTGGGAGCATCACCCTCCGGAACCTCGACCTCGGGCTTCGTCAGCTCACTCATTCCCACCTCATCACTCTCCGCCAAAGCCCGTCGGACGGACCAGGCGGACGCGCTCCACGCATCTGATGTCCACGCTACCGATACCGCAGCATGCGAGTCCGGCGTGCTGGCGGTGACGACGCCCACCGCTCTGACGGTCAGGCGGCCGCTGCGACCCCGATGCCGATGCAGATGAACAGCCTCCCGGTGGTCAACTCCCACCGGCGTCGGGATCTCGGACGTGCCAACAAGGTGCGCAGCCGGGCGGCGACGGTCACCAGGACGAGCCAGTAGACGATCCCGATCAGCACATCCAGAAGGCCCAGGAAGAGGATCTGCTGGGTAGCCGAGCCGCCCCCGTGGACGAACTGCGGCGGGACGCACCGCCCAGCGGATTCCGGCGGAGGGCCGCGTGCCACCGTTCGATCCGGTGCCGGAATACGAGGCGGGCGAGGAACCGCTGGGTGCCGGGTCGGTTGGTAGGGGCACGTCGGCCGCTCCGGGCAGGACCGGGGCGTCCGACGAATCGCTGGACGTCAGAGCGACGTCATGACGTGCTTGATCCGGGTGTAGTCCTCGAGGCCGTACGCGGAGAGGTCTTTGCCGTAGCCGGACTTCTTGAACCCGCCGTGCGGCATCTCGGCGACGAGGGCCATGTGGGTGTTGATCCACACACAGCCGAAGTCGAGGTTCTTCGACATCCGCATCGCCCGCGCGTGGTCCCTGGTCCACACCGAGGAGGCCAGCGCGTAGTCGACGCCGTTGGC